>JBAXTR010000240.1:0-3618 GCA_037130095.1 Methanomicrobiales archaeon | reverse complement strand
CTTCTTTGGAAATTAATATCTGGAAGGACCCGGAGGACCGCCGGAAGATTGTTGAAGGATTAATCGCCCACGGGGAAGTTAGAGATTACGAGGCCCGTTTTCTTACCAAAACCGGAGAGATTTATGGGGTAATGTCCGCTTCAATTATCGATCTCAATGGCGTGCCACACATCCTTAATATAACCCACGACATCACCGGGCGTAAGCGGGTCGAAAAGACGCTGCAGACAAGTAATGAGCGGTATAAAACAATCTCCGAAATGACAACGGATTTTGTATTCTCCTGTATCAAACATGATACTGGCACCTTTACTATTGACTGGATGGCAGGTGCCGTTGAACGAATTACGGGATACACAATTGATGAACTTGTTACTTTTGGATGCTGGAGGTGCCTGGTTCTCCCGGAAGACGCTTTGGTCTTCGATGAAAATGTTACCAATCTTCCCACGGGAACATCCAGGACCTGTATACTTCGGATCCAGACAAAACACGGGGATGCAAGATGGCTTGAGGTCCATACTTCAAATAACACATCAAGCCCCAATCGCATTTTCGGAGGTTGCAGGGACATCACCAAGGGCAAACAGGCTGAAGAACTAGTACGTGAATCGGAAAATAAATTTACCTCAGTCTTCAATGGAAGTCCGGTTGCACTCACTCTTAGTTTGGCAATAGATGGTAAATTCGTCAATGTCAATGATGCCTTTTTGAAATCTACAGGGTATACCCGCGACGATGTGATCGGTACGTCATCAGAAGCGCTGGGAATTTTTGCCAATAATACTGAACGTGAGCGGTTGGCCTCCTCTCTCCGGGAGCATCATGTCGTTGAGGATATGGAAATCAGTTGCCGGACAAAAACAGGGGAGATCCGACCCTGCCTGTTTTCATCAGGTATTATCCAGATTAGTGGAAAACCCCATATTTTATCCTCTGTGATCGACAACCTGGCCCGCAAAAAGGCAGAGGAAGATCTTCGGGATAGCGAGATGCTTTTTCGTGAGATCTTTGACAAGGCCAACGATGCGATATTCCTGGTTGAAACATCTCCAGATGGTCCCGGTAAACACAGTCTTGTGAACGAAAGAGCCACCCGGATCTTGGGTTACTCCAGGGAAGAGTTCCTGGCGATGTCCCCGCGGGATATTGTACCGGGTGACGACCAGAAAAAATTCATGGAGGATATCACAAAAAAACTGATAAAAGACGGGGGTGCCATCTTTGAGTCAGCAAACAGGAGAAAAGACGGGAGCGTCCTGCCGATTGAAGTCAGTATCCATCGGTTTCATTACAAAGGAAGGGATGTTGATTTATCCATCGTCCGTGATATCACCGAGCGCAAGCGGGCGGAAGAAGCACTTGCCCTCGCAAACAAGAAACTCACACTTCTCTCCGGCATCACCCGTCACGACATTAACAACCAGCTCACGGCGCTGGTGGGGTATATCTGCATTCTGGAAAAGAAGCAGCCCGATACAACTCACAACGAGTATTTCCAGAAGATAGCAACCGCTGCACAGCGGATCTCCTCGATGATAAAGTTCACCAAGGAATACGAAGAGATAGGGGTCCATGCCCCGATCTGGCAGGATATCCGTACACTTGCAGATACTGCGGCAAAGCAAGCTCCGCTCGGAAAGGTCATCGTGAACAACGATCTCCCCTCCGGTGCAGAAGTGTTCGCTGACCCGCTTATCGTCAAGGTGTTTTACAACCTTATGGACAACGCGGTGCAGTACGGCGGGAAGATCACAACCATCCGGTTCTCTGTTGAGGAAGCAGGCAATGACCATGTGATCGTATGCGAGGACGATGGTGAGGGTGTTGCTGCAGAGGAAAAGGAGAAGATCTTCGAACGGGGATTTGGTAAGAATACCGGTATGGGCTTAGCCCTATCCCGCGAAATCTTTGATATCACCGGTATATCAATCAGGGAAACCGGGGTACCGGGTGCCGGCACCAGGTTCGAAATGACCGTCCCGAAAGAGGGCTACCGATTGAAAGGCGAATAGGCCCTGTTAATAATTCCCATCTGTTCTCCCGGAACCATCCTGTCCTGAAAATGACGACACCCGGTGACAAAAGACATTAAACAGTCAGGAGAAGACTAACTTAGCAAATGGCACAGCTGACCGTCGATATCGGCGGACGCCCGGGGATCGACTGCCGGGGGTTCTGCGAGTACTGCTACTTTAAGCGGGTGAAAGATGTCCCCCCGCTCGGGTGCCGGTACTGCCTGCCCTTCAAAAAAGGCTGTGATTACTGTTCACGAAGCGTGCAGGAGCACTATTCCGGGTTTAAGAGTTTCCGTGACGTTGCCGACGATACCCTCGCCCGTCTTAACGTCCTGAACGATGACATCAGCCGGGTCACGATCAGCGGGGGCGGGGACCCGAGCTGCTACCCGCGGTTCAGGGAATTAATCGAACTCCTCTCAAGCATGGAGGCCCCGCTCCATATCGGGTACACGAGCGGAAAGGGGTTTGATTCCCCGAAGATCGCGAAGTACCTGATCGATAACGGCATGTCGGAACTCTCCTTCACGGTATTTTCCGTAAACCCCTCGCTCCGGAAACGGTACATGCACGACCCTGCCCCCGAGGTCTCATTGAAAATACTCGATGAACTCTGCGGGGCCATCGACGTCTATGCTGCTGCAGTCGTCCTGCCGGGAATTAACGACGGTGAGCGGCTGATGGAGACCTGCCAGTGGCTCGAAGACCGTGGTGCAAAAGGGATTATCCTGATGAGGTTCGCAAACTCACGCGAAAACGGGTTAATCCTCGGAAACGAGCCGGTGATCAAGGGACAGCGGGTCCATACCCCGGAAGAGTTCCGCGACATGGTGACCGATATTTCGGGGTGTTTTGGGCAACTCAAAATCAGCGGGACTCCCCTCTGGGACCCGAAGATTGGTTCACCGTTTGCCATCAGGAATGAACAGGACCTTATCGCAAAACTCCCACGAATAACAAGGAAGGCAAGTATTATCACCGGTTCCATCGCCGCCCCCTTTATCGGGGAGATCCTGGACCAGTGTGGGATCGGGGCATCGATCATACCGGTTAAAAAAGATATTGCATGTCTGATCACGATTGAAGATTTAAAAGACCTCGATCTCAGCAAACTCGAAAAGACGGTTATTATCCCCGGCCGGGCATTCGTGCATGACCGTGAAGCATCAACCGTCCTTTCGGCAGATGGCGTGGAGAGGGTTGTAGTCCGAGGTCCGGAGATGCTTACCGCCGATGCAGAGACGAGCATGGGGATGACACGGAATGAAGTCCTTTCGATGGAAATCGAAGGGTTTGCCGACCTCATCAGGGTCATCAACCTGTACGGGCAGCCACGGTAACAAAAGGACCCGGCGATACTATTATGAACGGAACCACCCATTTATAAACAGCACTTTTTAGTGCTGGCAGATGTAAATCCGACGTGCCTTTGGTGCACGGCCCATTCGTGGCTCGGGATTACGGGGAGTCAGCAGTAGCGACTCTTTTCCCGGATTTACTTTTCGCACAGTAGAGGTGAACTATGGCAAGAATGTATGCGCGAAGGAGAGGCCAGTCAGGATCGGTCAGGCCATACCGGAAAGAAGCACCGGAATGGTCC
>JBAXTR010000024.1:0-14108 GCA_037130095.1 Methanomicrobiales archaeon | reverse complement strand
CTACAGCAGGAAGGGCTTGTATCTGCAAGAAAACCGGGGTGAAACGGGTCCCCGCCGGGTGTCAGGAGTGCACAACGGATACCGGGAGAAATATTCGCTGCATGGGGCCCCTCGTATTACTCATGATACTTCATCAGGAAGAAATTCGGGTTTCGCTACTTTCACAATACTAACTGATACTGTTCCGCCTCGTTCCGGGATCCCGGAGGCGATGGTGTTCCCACCAGTTTCCGAGCCCCAGATTCCCATTCGTTTATCCCCGGCATACGGTTCATCTAAATTCAATTTCTCCTTTCAGGACCTCATCGGACTTTGAAAAATATCCTGCGATTGCTGCCCGGGTAATGTCAAACCTCTTTAAGGCACTCTTGTTACTGGTACGGTTTTCCCTGGAGGCCCAATAGTCGCAGATTCCAATAATTCAAATAATTTCTATAGATACAACCATCCTGATGATTAAAGATTAAGGAGAGATATCCCAGGTATTATTCAATTACTTGAGAGAATATCTGGAGGCTTTAGGTCTGAGTCACTTCCGGGTCATGATGCAGAATTCGCGATGACCATATCCACACAGGGTAGTTGCGTTGATCGATTATATCAGTATTCGAAGGCCCCACCTTCATCAGACGCGATACTTATGAAATCGGTAACATTTCACTTTGTATTTCTCAGGGGTCATTATAACCGAGGTAAGGACAACAGTTACACGATCACGAAATGGCTATAAGCCGGCTTTTGTTGAAACACAACAGATTCAAACAACCCCCGATCATTGTTTTCAGTACCTCAAACCTGGAACAGGATGAAATTACTTTACCAGCATTGGGCTGGAACCACTGGTTACTTCAACCCCGGCTGATACTTTCAGGGACAACAACCAGGACATTTCGTAAAACGCGGCAATAAATCAGTTAAGATTACGTATTCCTCTGCAAAATTGACTCTGTAAAAATGCCCCGGTATATCTTACCTTTTAGGACTATTCCTTAATTTCCCAACGCTCCTGGGGCTACTCCCCGCCGCTGTCGCGACCCGGTTGGGATAGAGACTATCCCCTGACACTCTTTAGGTAATCGGATTTTGATAAACCCTGCCCAAAGAATATCTTGATGGGGGAGGGGCAGGGAGGGGTGAAATCCTCTCATGTCTAAGCATTCCGTTAACTTTTGTTATTATCCACAGGATTTCCCATGAAAATACCTGAACGTACCAGAGACAAGGAGATTTTGAATAGAGCATTTTCATGGTTCGGGTGTGAACTCCTGTTCATATGTGTTTTTACAGAGCCGCATAATTGAGCGGTTAAATACAATCGTTAAAAAAAAGTCCGGGTTATCCGGAGTTCAGGAAAATGAAACAAAACCTACGGTAATAATAATCCAAAAAAGGGAAGAACGGTATTGGTCTTCCCGTTATTCAGGTTTGAATCGTGCCGTTTAACTGGGTGCCGACGAGTAACTCACATCCTTTGACAGGTCGAACAACCCGTCAACTGACGTCACATCATGGTACTGCATGTCGGTACTCTGAGTTGAGCCATTGTTGCCCTGCATGATTACACCATCAACATACGCTGTGGCACTTCCGATTGCCGGGTTGTCCATGGTGCCCGGGGTCTGGTTAATTCCGTGGGCATTAATTAAATAATCAAGCGTGACCGGTGTTCCAAGTGTATTTGATATTACCGTTGCATCGCTGGTTGAAGCTGCAGAGACCTGTGTGACATCCATTTTACTACCAGCCCGGACGATCTCGGATTCAGCCGGTATTGTGGCATTTTCTGTGCTGGACCATGGGCAGCAGCCCACTGCAGAAACAGCATTTGACCCTTCAGTTGCAATGATCGTTTCTTCATTCGAGATCATGCGACCGCCATTATCCCCACCATCGAACGTAATCATCCTGGTAGTCTGGAGGTTATCCGTTACACCGCCAGTATTTATCTGGGTATCCTTGTTATAGGTTGCCTCGCCACCAACTGCCATAGTAGTCTCAGAATATCCAACCGCGTTCACCTGCTCACCAGGTGCTAGCGGCGGCACCAGGTCACCAGTACTCTGTTGGAGTACAAGGTCAGTTGATGCATAGAAATTGCCGATAACATGTGCTGAAGTTTCCACCCGGATCTGGGAGGTTTCATTCCCAGCAGGTACAGTACGAGCAGCCATGGCTGAGCCAGAAACTGCAATAAGGATCACCATAACTATGATGACCACACCTAACGATACTTTTGTCTTCATCTTCGCCACCTTGATCGATAAAGTTGTAAGCATCGAAATTAAGCTATGGAAGTATATAAAATTAATGTAACTACCTGTTTCAACGTGATAACCAGCGAGTGATTTTAAGAAAATCCCCTTCAGAATGGTAAGTTTGTGGAACTGTTGTTACTACCAAAAATTATATTGCATGATTGTAATGTCTCATAATGAGTATCATTCAATAAAAGGGGGCATTACGGCGTAAATATCCAACTGGAAATCAGAATCTGAACTACCCCGGTAGATATCCAACCAAATTGAGATAAAGGATGCGAATTTAAAAATACTCCTTAAAAATCGGCTGGGATAAAAAAATCAAATAGGTATTAGGAAAATGAATACACTTTACTGAAAGAATATATTAAACCCGAGGCACTTGACGAATCTGAATAGCTCATCATCGTACCTGCGGTCTGGCTGCTGTAACTTGCATACGTCTTCATATTCCCAAGGGTCGGTTTTGACCCAGTACCTTTTACGCCAACTGAGTATCCGAGAAACGGACTGCTGGTACTTCCTGACAACGAGGAGCTGAGAGAGGTCGACATCGAAACCGCCTGACCACTATACGTACTTCCCGTTCCACTTGATATGCTGTACCCGAGAGCTGGATCGGCCGAAACGGGCGCAATAAATGCAACCAGTAATATCAATGCCGCTATTCCTGCCATTAATGTCATTGAATTCATTTTTTCCTCCTGAAAGGATTATTATCCAACTTAATTATAGATATTTTCAACTTCTGACTTTAATAACTTTCCCGGGTACCAGGACAGTCACTGCAAATAATTGTGAAGTCATCACTGAAACATAGCAGGTTACCGATTAGAGAATTCCTGATTTGCGGAAAATTGCACGACTTCGTCAGATGACCTACCTTTATTAGGGTTAAAATGGAAAATTTACTATGAAATCCGGTGGGTCACTGATCATAATCGCCCTTTTTATTGCATCGTTTTTCTCCGGGTGCATTTACAATCAGGACTTTTCGGGTTCGGTTGAATTACAACAGGCCAGACAGTCTCTTGATGCGGGAAAGTATAACGAGTCCCTATCAATCTATGAGAATCTTACCCTGAAACAACCTTCAAATGCTGACGCATGGACGGGGAAAGGAGAGGCACTGCTGAAAACCGGCCGGGCTAACGAATCTGTGGTCGCATTCGATACCGCATTGAAAATAAAACCAAAGAATGCCCTCGCATTGAAAGGAAAAGGTGACGCACTGGCCTCATTAAAAAATTTTAATGAGTCAATATCGTATTACAACGAGGCCCTTTCAGCAGATCCGGCAATGGCCTCTGCTGCAGAGGCAAAAGGAAATTCCCTCAGGTTATCAGGCAGGATTAATGAAAGTATTACTGTATATGATGAGGCAGTTGCGATAAATCCCGGGCTCTCTTCGGCATATAAGTTCAAAGGGGATGCTCTTTCCATGCAGGGACGTAACCTGGACGCGTTCAATGCGTACGATGAAGCGCTGAAAGCCGGGCAGAACCCTGCTGATATCTGGAAGGCAAAAGGGGATATTCTAAAAGGACTTGGAAAATATAACGACGCACTGAGTGCATATAATAATGCACTTGCTATAGAACCAAATAACTCGGTGGTATGGAGTTCGGTCGGCTATATTTTTAACAACGGGGGTAAGTATGCAGATGCAGTTGTTGCATATAACCGCACGCTTTCGGTGAACCCGGGTGATGTAGCATCATGGGGTTTCCGGTCATATGCATTAAACAATCTCGGCAAATTTGAGGAGGCGAACCAGTCCGCAGATCGTGCAATCATACTCGAGCAGAATAATTCGCAGGCCTGGAGCAACAAGGGATTTGCTTTAAACGGCCTTGGAAAATATTCAGAGGCGGTCAAAGCGTATGACAGGTCTACCAATATTACCCCGGATGTGGCAGTGGCATGGACTAACAAAGGATTTGCCCTGAATGCACTAGGTAGATATGATGAGGCAATGGCCGCATATGACAAGGCCATTACCATAGATCCCAACCTTTCTATTGTCTGGGGGTATAAGTCCGGGGTCTATTTGCAGACAGGTAACTATACCAAAGTCCTTGAATCAGCTGACCGTGCTATAACTCTTGACCAGCATAACACGATAGCATGGACTAACAAAGGAATAGCGGAAACAAGAACGGGCAATTTTGAAGCAGCAGTTAAATCCTATACAAAGGCACTTCAACTGGCGCCGGATGCCAGTCTGACATGGTTTAACAAGGGGTTCGCGCTTCATAACCTCAAACAGTACGATGAGGCGGTTGCAGCATATGACCAGGCGCTTGCATACGACCCAAATAACGTCATGGCCTGGATTTATAAAGTGTCGGCACTCCGGAGCCTTGGTCGTGAGGAAGAGTCGGTCCGGGCATATGATAAAATATTGAAATCGCAGCCTAACAACACCGTCGCATGGATGAACAAAGCGTATGCCTTGTTCCAGCTGTCACGTAATGACGAGGCGATCATTGCATACGATCGTGCAATCGACAGCGATCCGAATAATACCGTCGCGCTGACCAACAAGGCATATGCATTGATGTCACTTGAAAGTTACCCGGATGCGATACGAACTTATAACAAGGCACTTTCTCTGGAACCGAATAACACGGAAGCCCTTAATTACAAAGGGATCGCCCTCGTTCGTAGTGGCCAGTACGATAAAGCCTCGGCAGTATTTGAAAAAGTTATCCAGATTGACCCGAATAATGTAATGGGCTGGACAAACAAGGGGTACGTCCTATTTAAAGAGGGTAATATCGATGCTGCAATCAAGGCATATGACAAGGCACTCAGTATCGACCCTAACAACGCTGACGCATTTTATGGCAGGATTGAGGCAATACGGATCATGTGGCCACATTACCAGTATTAAGATAATTGCGAGAATAACTGGCGTAAGGGCCACGGGTTATTTTTCCTTTCCATCACTTTAAATAACGATAATTTGCAAAAAAATATTTTTAATAAGCGATTCACAAATAGCGGTTTAAATTGTCTCTTTTGAACCCCACGTATGCTCATACCCTTTCCGGTCCATCACATTTCCATCAAGTAGTACATAATGGTCGGAGATTACATTTCCAATAACAGAGTAATGAAGGTCTGAAGGAGTTATCCAGTCACGGGGAACCGTGAATAACAACTCGAAATCTCCACCACCATAGAGCGCAAGGTCCATTGCCTCATCTGGCGGAATTCCCGGGGCAGTCGGTATTTTTCCTGATTTGAGGGAGTACCCGCAGGAATTTGCCTCGAGCAGGTCATACAGGGAGATGGCGAGCCCGTCACTGATGTCCATCATGGAGGTCGCACCAGTCCTGCCAAGGACTTCCCCCTCCCTGACCCTGGCCTGGGGCTCCATGAGTGCTTTGTCATACTGGTGATACCCGTTCAGTGATGCCTGGGCACGGCCAAGAACCCCGGTGACACAGATAAGATCGCCGGCCCTGGCCCCAGTACGCCGGACGATATGATCAGGGGCTACGGTCCCGATACCACTGCTGACGATTGTAAGTTCTGTGTGGTGATCGATATCTCCGCCGGCTATGTGACCCCCGGTCTTTGAACAACAGTCTCCCGCACCCCTCATAATTTCCCGGAGCCTTGACGGGTGATCAAGACCAACCGCCATGAGAATAATCAATGGGGTCGCCCCCATAGATGCTATATCAGATAGTGTTACTGCGGCACTCATCCACCCGATCTGCCAGTCAGTCATCCCGGCAGGAAAATCAGTTGTTTCGTGCAGCATGTCGGTCGTGGCAACGAGAAGTTGTTCACCGCATGGAATTACAGCACAATCATCGAGGCATTGTTCTTTCCCGATAATTGCATACACTTCCTCTAACAGTACCCGTTCATCCACTTTTCCTCATCTCCTTACCCCGTGCCGTCTGGTAATCCCGGAAGATCCCCTCGATACGTTTTGTATTCTGCTCGTTCTCATAGTCCTGGTGTTTATCCTGCCACTGTTTCAATGATACTTCAAAGGGGATTTTCCCGGCACTTCCGATTTTTCCCCTGATGAGAATGGGTATTTCCCCTCCATCCAGAAGAGGAATATTCTGGTCCATGCAGTCCGCCTGGAGCTGCGGGTCAGCGTGTAAGGTCAAACCGGGGCCGGTAATTACCGCTTTCACACCCATTTCACCAATTTCGCGGATCACGCTCCTTCCCCAGCCGTCTATCCGTAAAACGTACAGGACGTCCCCCACCAGGATCCCGGGATCGTCTAAAAGTGCCCTGACAGCGTCTTTTGTAAAAGCCCCAAGCATCTTGACCGGGATTGAATCGATACTACCTGCCAGTTCGTCGATCCTGCTCTGCCGCTCCATCTTCTTTTTGAGATGAAGGTTCGAACGCTCCTCGCGCCGGAGCCTCTTTTTCAGTGTCTGAATCGTCAGGTCCCGCTTTGCTATTTCTGCATCTTTTATGACATCTTTCTCGTGTACTGACCTTATTTTCCGGATACGGGACTGGAACCTGATGATCTCGCGCTCTTTTTCCTTGAGGTCTTCCTGTAACTCCTGTACATAGGTGCGCAGACGTTTCACCATCCCGTCGAGGACCCTGACTCTCTCATCAGATTTTTTGTCAACATGTACAACGGGTTCTTCGATCTTCGTTGGGGGCAGGGTAACTTTCAGCTCTCCTATCACCTGTTCCAGCGAATGGCCCCGGATCAGGCCAGCCCTGACCTCATCCAGGTCCTGGCCGGGAGGTACCCGTTTAAGGATATTCTGGAACTTGTGGTTATAATGGCGGTATGCTTCAAGAGCCGCAGATAATGCATCCCGCTCGTGATCATTCATGTACTTGAACGGTTGCGTATACTCCATTTTTGCATCCACGCTCACGTCAAGCCGTGGGGCATAGGCAACTGCATTGAAGGCCCGCCTGACCTTTTCTACCGAAAACGGCATATCCCGGACATCGGTAGCAACCACAACGGGTTTTCCGACCTTGTAAAGCGATTCAATGACATCAGAAAGTGAGGTCTGGCGGGAGCTACTCAGGTGGAGGAGGTTTCCCTCCAGGTCGAGGGCTGCTATGGCGGTAGTCGTCCCGGGGTCCATCCCAACGATAATAAATTTCGGACGGACCGACAGGGGCCTGTACATTATCCTGTCCAGGCGTCTTCCACTTATTTTGACCTGGACATCGGCACCCCGGTAGGTAGGTACGGGTACCTGGTCCCTCGGGGTAAATACCCGGAATGAGACTTTGCTGCACCCGCCAAATGCCTTAATCTCCTTTTTTTCATATTTAAGACCGGCCGCGACAAGGTCCATCTCGATCTCCCGGGCCCGTTGCAAAACCCCGCCGTGGATCTTTCTCACGTAACGGTTCTGGCTCCATCCACCTTTGCCCGGGGACCGGTTACGTGTTACAATGACATCCGAGCTGTTTTCAAAGGCAATTACTTCCGCTCCTGCCCCGAGGGATGCCACCCTTGCAATCGTGCGGGCCTCATCAAACGGGTCGAGCCGCTTAAAACTGATATTGTACCGGCTCGCAACTTTTATCAGGGATTCCCGCCGCTCCCCGCCCGTTACCTGGACAAGACGAGTAGCAGGGGGCAGGGACTGCATGAATGCAAATAACTCGTGCTGGTCGGTGGAGATCTCCTGGAGGCTGTCCACGGCGAGGATATCCGGACATTCCTGGGAGAGCATCCTGAAGAGACGGAAGGATGAGACCCCGTCCTCGGAAAGGATCTGGTCCCCGTGGAGTCTTACCAGTGCATAGAGTGGCCTGCGGGACTTTGACCTGACAGAACCCCGGATGATATCTATCCCGAATACCTTCAGCTGGTCACGCATCTCATCGTGTCCTCGATATCGTATGACAACTGGTACTTCCGTAAGAAGTAAGTGAGGATATTAGTGACGTCCCGCCGGAGTATCGTCTCTGCATTGGGATGGTCGGTTTCCATCCACTGCGGCCAGTCAATCAGGGTACATCCCCGCTCATTGACCATAATATTGAATTCAGAAAAATCAGCGTGAATTATGCCCAGGTGGTACGCCTTACTGACCTCCCCGATGATCTCGTCAAGAAACTCTTCGGGCTCCTCAACTTTCGCATTATTGAGGTTCACTCCGGGGATATATTCCATTACCACGATGTGCCGGTTCTGGTCGACCGGGAGCGGTACCTTCACATCAGGGTGAAGGGTCTTAAGGGCGAGATATTCACGTTCCGCTGACTGCCGTGAGGTAAAAATCCAAGGAGAATGGGTCTGGTCGGGCCGGTATTCACGGTTGAGACGCACGGACTGGAACGACCGCTGTCCGACATGATGAAATTTGAGTGCCACACACCCGAGGCCGAGCCCTTCGTACACCACCGACTCCTTTCCTACCCCGATCATGCACCCAAGTGCCTGGATTGTTCCTTTTTTTGTAAGGGTACGGAGTGCAAGTGCATCATACCCCATGAAGACCAGAGAGTACCCATCGTATGGGACCGCGTTATACCTCACCATACCTTTCTCCATCAGGCGGCTGATGCGGAAGGATGTTTCCGATTCGTCAAGTCCAACGGCCTTAACCAGTACATCAAGGGGTACCCACTCGTACTTTTTCATGAGCCTCTCCAGCGCCTGAAGTACATCAACTTCGTATTTATGGAGTGTCCTGATATGATCGGCGGAAATTGCCATCTGTGCTACACATTTTATCTATTTGGATGATAAAGGTTGATCTGGTAGCAGCATGGGGTGTAGCAAATGTGGAAGACCCGGGGTTATTTTCCAGGAGTATTCCGGCCTGCACCTGTGCAGGGAGCATTTTCGGGAAGACTTTCTTCATAAAGCGAAAAAGACGGTGCGGAAGAACCACTGGCTTGTCCCTGGAGAACAGTACGCTGTGGCTCTTTCTGGCGGACCGGCAAGTTGCGCACTCCTGGATTTTATGCGTATCCTGGTGGGAGAGCGGAAAGATATCCACCTCATGGCAGTAACAATGCAACATAACGATCCGGACAGGATGGAAAACGCCAGGGCAATAACTGAAGCATTAGATATCCCATGGTTTGTTATTCCGGAAGAAAATGCAACCATAAACACTCACCCTGATAATGGACCTGGTACAACAAATCATTCTCCATTTCTCACCCATGTTTCGGCAGAGTATCACCTGTCACGCATGGCCGATCAGCTGAAAATCGATGCACTTGTCCTTGGGTACACTCTCGAAGACCATGCGGAATGGGTACTCTGGAATGCAATTTCCGGGACAGGGATCCAGAATTCATTTTGCCCGGCAGAAGGCCGGAAAACGGTACGCATTATCAGGCCGTTTACCCATATATCCCGGCAGGAACTTGACCTCTACACTCGTCTTTTCCTGAATGATTACTATCGTAGACGCCAGGTAGAAACCAAGAATTGCATGGATGATCCAATTAATGCAATCCTGGAGCATTTTTACGGCAGGCATCCAGGGGTCCCCTTTGCACTTGTCAATATCGGTGAACAACTTAAAAAATTCCGGGACCAGGTCTCATGAGAGGAAATACAAGGGGATTATTCTGGAGACTTATCCACAGCTCACCGGAAGTAAAGATAGGGCTCTATTTCGTCCTGTTCTTTCTCCAGATGGTGGCATATACGGTCCTGTTCCACTACCTGTACCCGGTGCTCGAAAAGAAGCCAATATCCTGGCCTTCATCACTCCTTTTCGTGGTTGAAACAATTACTACTGTTGGATATGGCGAGCTCCTGCCATTCCAGAACCAGTACACAGTGTTCCTTGCAATTCTTATGATGATAACGGGTATTGCACTTATTTTCATGATTGTGCCGCTTCTCATTGCCCCATACCTGACGGCACTCCTGAGATCTTCACCACCACTGCGGACACCTCACGAGCTGAAAAATCATACCATCATTATCGGGCATGGAGAACTGACCAAAGCACTCGTTGAGAGCCTGATGATAGCGGAATCCGATATTGTAATCCTTGATAAGGATGAAAAAGCTGCCCAGGAAGCAGCCCGTCTCTACCGGAAAAGTGTTTACACCGTCTGGGGAGATTACAATAACCCGTCGACCTGGTCAAATATCTGGATAAAAAATGCCGGGACGGTCATTGTCTGTGAAGACGAGCGGACAGCCGCGACACTCATTCTCGGAATCCGGGAGATAACACGGGCTAAAATTGTCGCCGTTGTTGACAAACTATCTTTTGACCGGTACCTGCGTAATGCGGGTGCAGAATATGTCCTTTCACCGAAGCACATAACAGGCCGGATTCTTGCAAGACATGCGGAACTGACCGCCCATCATCCAGGTGCGCTTGATACATCAGGTATCGACCATGCAATTGTTGATAGCTGGGGGAGTTATGACAGCGTTTTGAAGGTGGTCCATATCCCGGTAATGCCCGGATCGAGGTCTGCGGGTAAAACCCTTAAGGAGATTGGTTTATTCGAAAAATACGGGTTTTATACACTTTTCATGGCACGCAACGGGAAGTTTGTATTCCACCCGGGGGACGACGAAGTAATCGACCTTTCAAGCGGGGTATTCCTGCTAGGGAGGGCTGACGGGGTTGAAGAGCTTGTTAAAAACGAGTTTATTTCAGGACTCTATGGAGAAAATTTTGCGGTAATTGCCGGGTTTGGGGACGTAGGACGGTCCGCATATCACGATATGACCGAACTTGGGATTTCATGTATCGTCATCGACCAGAAACCACAGGGGGTCCTTGGAGTTGAGGGAAATGCCGAGGACGAGGAGGTCCTCCGTGATGCACGGATTTCCGAGGCCAGGTACTGCATTGTCGCGCTCAACGATGATGATGTGAATATCTTTACCACGTTAATGGCACGTGATATGAACCCTTCACTTCGCATTCTTGTACGTGCGAACGATCCTGCTTCGGTTGACAAGCTCTACCGGGCAGGTGCCGATTATGTAGCCCTCCTGCCTACCATTGGAGGACAGGTAATTGCCCGGGTCGTGCTTTTAGATAGCGTGCACGTGATACTGGACCTGCCTAACGGGCACAAGGTGATCAGGAAACACATGATGAAAAACACCGGCATGACGGTCGGATGGGTTGAACATAAAAGTGGCTCCCGTATTATCGGGCTTGAAGGAAAAAACCGGGCAATTGTAAAGCCTGCCCCGGGAGAGATTGTTCTCGAGGGTGATGCACTGATTGCCACCGGCGACCTGCACCAGTTGAAAAAATTTATCCGGCTCTGTTAGAGATGTGATGTTTGCATGACTGTTGACTGTGGGTGTGCCCTGGGCCGAATTGAACAGATGATCCGGTTTACCGTATGGAACAGCGGGGCTGCCGGAGTAGTCATCGGGGTCAGTGGAGGGGTTGACTCCGCAGTTGCAGCCGCAATGTGTTGTAAAGCGTTGAGCGGGGAGAACGTACTTGGTCTCACGCTGCCAAGCGCGGTCACGAGTGATGCCGATATCAGGGACGCGGTGGAACTGTGCTGTGAATTCGGGATGAGGCATGAAATAGTAACGATTGAGCCGGTTCTGGACGCTTATCGCTCATTGCCTGGTTACACTGAATCGCCTGCCCTCCTTGGAAACCTCATGGCACGCACAAGGATGGCAATACTCTATTATTTCGCGAACCGGGACAACCGCCTTGTCTGTGGCACATCCAACCGCACCGAGTATATGCTTGGGTATACAACGAAATTCGGGGATAATGCTGCAGATTTCCAGCCGATCCTTCACCTTTATAAAAGCGGGGTCTACGATGCGGCCAGGGACATCGGGATCCCTGGTAATATTATTAAAAAGGCCCCTTCCGCCGGACTCTGGCGTGGCCAGAAAGACGAGGACGAGATCGGCCTCACATATGCGGAAATCGACGGGGCACTGGTCGCACTCGAGGCCAACGGCTGGAGAGCCGAAAACCCGGTGCAGGACAAAGTCCTGTCAATGGTTAAAAAAAGCGGGCATAAAAGAATGACGCCAAATCTCCTGTTTTAACCTTGCAATACGGTATTGAAATTAAATTGTTCGGGATAATTCAGGAACGAGAGGGTATATTCTTCACCAATAATACGATACAATGTCCGGCTTTTTATGCCGGAAAATCCCGTAACGTCGCATTTCCGGATATGTCGTAACGGCGGATGTCTCGGATACCTGGGATTTTTCACATACCCCCCTTTCTCCATCCGGTAATATACTCCCCCCTGGAAGTCTTCATAATCCGTATAAATGCTCGAGAATGCCGTTGAAACGATATTGGCCATTACAAGGGTCGAATTACCAGGGTTTATTGTAATATGACCATAGCATGGGGGTATCAGGACAATATCCCCAATTCCTGCAGAAACAACAACGGTATCTGAAAGTGTTTTATCCTGGAGAAGGTACTCCGCTGACCCTTCAATAATTTCATAGATTTCCGGGTAGCCGAAACCCTGCGGGTTATCGGGGTGATAATGCCCTTTTGTTTTTACATATTCCCCGCAGAGGACCATCGGGGGGATTACCGTTACATCATACCGGAGCCTGGCATCCCTGAGCCAGCGCCGGTCTTCTTCAGAGTTGGCCAGGTCACGGTACATAAAATAGACCGGGCCGGTCAAGGTGCAGCTCCTGTCAGCCAGCACCTGGTTAAGGTCCTCAGCCGACCGTACCTGCGGTTCCGGAAGGGGGCCATCCCACGTAAACATCACTTTTTCTTTCGCATTACAAGCAGATAAACCACCATCTACAGTGTAATTACTCTCCCTATTTTCACTTTTTTTATCGTTTTTGGGGAGATCTATAACCATACTATTCATTGTAAATTGAAGTTCATAAAAGACACCGCATACAAGGATAGAATATACGGCACCACTCCCGATCGCCTGCCTATGGTCTGATATGACAGTGCAATCTGGCTTGCAGCGATGAAAAAGAGGATTGAATTTTATTCTTAATGAGTTACAGCGGGTGAGCTACAGCGGGACCCATAATACACGATTCACTGGCTCCAGTCCCAACCTGACATGGATCATAAGCCCCACTACCATTCCTGCAAGTCGCTGTATGACCAAGACCCGCTGTTTCATTGAGGTCGATCAGTTCGGGTTTTAAGTACTCTTTCTTCATGATAATTTGTACTTCGCAAGACGGGTATATAAAATGATAATAAGCCGGTATTGTTGCGATATGGCGGTGTGATCTGCCTTGCAGCGATGAAAAAGAGAATAAATTTAGACAAATCGGGGAGCATTACCGGTCTTACAACCCTCACCGGGAACAGTTCCGGTAATACAATTCCCAACGACACCACTGCCATTGTTGCATGGGTCATAATTGTCGTCGCCATGACCTGCCGATTCATTCAGATCAATCAATTCAGGTTTTTCGTACATTCTCTTCATCGTAATTAATAATTTGAAAAATCAGTATTTTTAGCAACACTATTTAAAAAAGAGAATTGGATTTAGCCTACATTATTGGGAGAGGTACCTGTCCCACAAGTGAAACCAGGTGTAATTCCAGAATTACAAAACCCAGCGGCACCGCTGCCGTTTTGGCATGGATCTGCTGGCCCACCACGCCCTGTCGATTCATTCAGATCAATTAATTCGGGTTTCGCGTAATCTTTCTTCATCGTAATTTGTAATTCGCAAGCCGGGTATATAAAATGATAATACGCCGGTATTGTTGTTATACTGCAGTAGAATCTTTCTTGAATTGATGAAAAAGAAGATGGAATATTATTACCACTTCTGCATGGTGGTGGCGTTGATGTATGACCGAGCTGTATGTGGTGGTCGGCAGTTAAGACCCGACAATCCGCAGTAAAGAAATCCAATCTTTGAAATTCTTTTAACCGCAAGATC
>JBAXTR010000239.1:0-3619 GCA_037130095.1 Methanomicrobiales archaeon | reverse complement strand
ACGCTTGACATTTGCAGTCTGGACAAAATCTGACATTTCTTTTCTCTCCTGCCCCGAATCAAGGGACGTGGAGAGCGTGGAGGTTTTGTTGTAAAAATAGAGGGGGTTGGGTCGCCGCTAAGTGATGAGGAATTAAAAGGGGGCTTATTATTCAACGCAAGAGAGAGTGGGCTGTGATTCGTCCCATCCAGCATTATTTCGTTGGGTTGAATCCGATTCATATACCGGAAGGAAATCCACAATACAAGATTCTGGTAATACAGCGTGGCAATATGAGCATTTATAGGCGGTCCGGGAATGTTGGGAGCGATAGAGACTTGGCCTTTTACAACACGGACAAAGGGGGATTGGACCTTCCAGATTCATACGATGTTGTAGGGTACGGGATGGTAGTTATCGAAGAACCAAGGCAAATCGTAATCGCAGGGGACGAATCGATGTAATTCGAGCCCTCGTTATGTAACCGTAGATATGCCCCAGTTTAGCCTTGGGATTAATTCAGTCTATTGCTCTGGATTCGTTCACGATTCCGCCGTGCCATTGAATTATCAGGATCGATCTCGATCGCTTTGTCATAAGACGTGATAGCTTCGCCATTCCTACCGAGATAATAAAGGTCGTTACCTCGGTTGACCCATGCCTTTGAATCATCAGGATTGATCTTAAGCACGTTTTCATAAGACACGAGCGCATCTGGATACCGGCGGAGATCATCGAGTGCTCTGCCACGGTTCCACCATGCCTCTGAACTATCAGGATTGATCTTGATCGCTCTGTCATAGGATTTGAGGGCTTCGACATACAGATTGAGGTTTATATACGCTAAACCGCGGTTGAGCCATGCCTCTGAACTATCAGGATTGATTTCAATTGCTTTGTCAAAGGATGTGATAGCTTCATCATTCCTGCCAAGATTGTAAAGTGCGTTACCTCTATTGTACCACGCCAGGAAATAACCAGGATTGATCTTGATCACTTTGTCAAAGGATGCGACGGCGTCATCATAGCGACCAAGTTTTAAAAGAACGTGGCCTCTGTTGTACCATGCCTCTGAAAACTCAGGATTGAGCTTAAGTGCTTTTGCATAGAAATCGAGAGCTGATCCATACTGGCCGAGATTAAGGAACTCGTTGCCACGTTTGAACCAAGCTTTTGGATCATCCTCATTTAATCCGAATATGCTATCAAATATACCCATTTGAAATAATAATTATATTAATGAAATAAATAATTCTCGTGAATTTATCAGGAGATACAGAAATTATCCAATGCAGTTCCATTTATCATCTCCAACTGCCCTTGGCATGTCTTTGATTTTATCGCATTGTAAATTATCCATAAGAAGATTGCACATATGAGAATGGTGATGAGCGGTGCATTTAATATTAAAAATTAGCAATCCTCATCATATTCGACATCCTCTTTTGATCCTTAGGAGGAAAAACAATGGCATTCTGGGATCGAGAAAAAAAAATCAGTTCTATTCCACTTAATCAAACCGACTCATCCAAGGAGAAGGAAGTAGCCCAGCGATACCTGCAAACGCTCGTTTCAAGGCAGATCATCACCGGACATAGATATGGCTATATAGTCGGGACAGTAACTGTGCAACCTGATGGCCGCAGGGCGGTATCAGGATCAGCGGATGGGACCTTAAAAATTTGGGATCTTGAGAGCGGCAACGAAATCGCTACGCTCCTAGGTCATAAAGGGTGGGTCTCAAAGGTATTATTCACCCCGGATGGTCGCAGAGCCGTTTCGGGATCACGGGATAAGACCCTGATTGTTTGGGACCTTGAAAATGGGAAAGAACTCTTCAATTTAGCTGGCCATACAGATTGGGTCACGACCATAAAAATGACAGCTGACGGTCTCAGAGTCGTCTCAGGATCAGGTGATAAAACCCTGAAAGTTTGGGATCTGGAGAGTGGTCGGGAACTAGTGACTCTCACCGGCCATACCAATTGGATCGCGGATGTTGATATTACGCCTGACGGTCGCAGGATCGTCTCTGGGTCATTAGATCAGACATTAAAGATTTGGGACCTGATGAATGGCCGGGAAGTCGCGACTCTCGCTGGGCATACCAATTCAGTCTATGGGGTGGCAATAACTCCTGATAGTCAGAGGGTTGTATCGGGATCAAGTGATAAGACACTGAAAGTATGGGATATACAGAGTGGACGCGAGCTCGTAACTCTTATCGGCCATACGGATAGGGCCTTCACAGTTGCATTGACCCCAGACGGGAGCAAGGTTGTTTCAGGGTCGCATGATAAGACCTTGAAAGTATGGGATATAGAGAGTGGACGCGAGCTCGTAACTCTTGTCGGCCATACGGATAGTATCTCCACAGTTGCATTGACCCCAGATGGTAGCAAGGTCATATCCGGGTCACAGGATAAGACCCTGAAAGTATGGGATCTGGAGAGTGGTAAGATCATTGCAGATTTTAATTGTGGTGTGCCCATAGACACCTGTGATTATTCTCATCAGTTGGATATTATAGTGGCCGGAGATAGTGTTGGCCAAATACATTTATTCCGGTTTCGATGAATGTATTTACATCACCAAATTACCATCTGGGGTGAGTGAAATGACCGGTATATCCAATCCCACTGATTTTTTCTGCCAAAACGCGAATGCCCACGCTTTTCTGCGAACCAGGACACAATTCCCGAGGCTTGAGAATTTCTACTTAATATTGGTGAAATCAAATTACAGTTACTAATGTATTACAATGAAAATCTAAAAAATGGGCTTATTTCTCATTGATATAATCATATTTGATAAATCGAGTGCATGATATTTTTGGATATTTACAAAGAATTAGTCAGATCAACCATATTGTATTTCACGCGAGCGATTCATTCAATGAATGATAAAAGAGAAAATTATAATTTCAATCGTGAGTTAACAAAAAACTACTAATAATTGTGGTGATTTACAAAATGGAACAAATATTCATGTGTTTGAATTGCGGTGAGAAAATAGTAGTATTAGATAATTCAGAATCAATCCCTTCAGATAATTGCCCTTCGTGTGGAGGTAGAATGATTAAAGAAGGAAATGAAGAAATTGAGAATACGAATACAGCAAGATTTGGGTGGATCCTTGTCTTTTCTGTTATCTTAATAATCTTAATAATCTCAATAATTTCTCTATTGTCCACAATCGCATCTCCTAAAAGTGGAGGTGTCAACGGAATTACCTACGTTCTTGCTGGCCTTACTGTTAATGTAATTATAATTGTATGTCTATTTCTGACCTATAAAAAAATTGGATCTTTAAAAGTACAATAAAGTCTCGATAAAATTCCAAAATCATTCAATCTCATTTACCCACAAAAACGCCCCCCTTCATGTTCCTACCATTCAGCACGGCCAATACCGATCGCAAAGAGACTGTATAATAAACTGACCCAATGGTAATATTCAGCGCCCGGCCCGATGCAGATAACCGGGCGGACACGGTCAGGTCCCGGGCATCCGATTTAATCCCCAAATATTCCAAAAACACCTTAAATCACCCCGAATATTCAAAAATTCCCCCAAATAGGGGTAATATTACCCCTCCCTACCTGACTTCTTCCGCTTCCGTTCGTTAGTTGAGCCCGATT
>JBAXTR010000238.1:0-3626 GCA_037130095.1 Methanomicrobiales archaeon | reverse complement strand
GTCTTAAACATGCAGCCATCATGCTCATTATTTCGCTGATTATCTTCAACCTGTTTATCTGATTTACAGGTTATTAGAGATTAAACAACAGATGAAATCCATTTTAAAACCTATTGTGATTTTTTTAGATGGCCATTTGGACACTCCCATGTCAGGTTCCAAACGTTTATGCCCCCAGTCCCTACATGGGGCATATGAATTCTATTTCTGAAATACCTCATCAGCGGACCTGGATCATGTTTTACCTGATCTGCTTCGTTGCCATCCTCTGGGCATCCTTCCTTCTGGTGACAGAACAAATGGTCTGGTTAAGTTATACACTTGTAACTATTGCCGTCCTTATTGGGATTTTTACCTTTGTCACGACTTCCCAGTTGAGGACATGGGTATTTTTATTCCTGATCTGTTTTGTTGCGATCTTATGGGCCGCATTCATGCTGAACCAGGGTGTTTTACTCTGGGTCAGCGTATTCCTCGTTATTGTTTCCGGAGGTATCGGGCTATTTGCCTATTTCCTCAGCAACGACCACCTTGAAGATAAACCGGCGATAAAAGAAGATTCACCTGTTTAATATTTTGGATATTTTTTTAAAACACAGGAAATTTCGATAATAATTTGTTTTGGATCCTTTGGTTGACAGAGGTTATCTATCATTCGACACATTTCACGAGCATTATAAAAAAAAGGGGGATCAAGCAGCATAATTCTGTAAATTCTGCTGAATTTCATTAGTATTTAGTGCCCTGTTATAGAGTGCAATGTTTCCGATATTGCCGTTATAGTAGAACTCATTTGGAGGTCCTGCATTCTGTTTTCCAATTTTTACCGGGTTATTGGTGTCAAGCATATTCACGGTAGCTGTTGAAGTTGACCCTGCATTTGGCACATTTCCTGTCCACACTTGTGAGGGCTGGAGCACACCATTGACATAGAACTGTGGCTGGCCATTCTTTTGGACATTCACGGTCACATACTGCCATGCACCCTGGGTCAATGCCGCTCCGTTTGTCTGGGAGTGGAAATGGGTTCCATCCGCGTTATTCCATTCAAAGTATAATACATTCCCTATCGCGACGACCTGGTAATTATCATATTCCGAGCCATCCGCATTGAGTACACCTTTACCGATAATCGTGTGCCAGTTTGCACTACTGGCTGGGTCTCCCAGTGCCATGGGCTGCAACCACATGGATATTCCCAGGTCACCGGTATATACCAATGACGGATCGTTGGGATATTGGTAATATTGGGTACTGCCATCAAATGACCGGTAAAACATATTCATAGTGGAATTAAACAGGGCAGCCCGGTTGGGCTGGTTTCCAAAAGAAGAATTGGGCAGAAGTGAGCAGTCAGCACGGAACATCAAGTCACCCGGCGACCCTGCGACTTTTGGTAGTGATGTTACACCTCTTGTGATTACCCCGTCGGAATTTGACATGACGAGGATATGAGCATCCTCGTCCACAAACTGGATTATCCATTTTCCATGGACCATCTCCCTGAGATTATAAGTTGGAAGCGTTTCGCTGATATTTAGTTCACACGGCTGTGCCCCTGGTTTCTCACTTGGATAGATATAGAGCTGCTTTCCATAGAGATTTCCGGAAAGAGATGACCCATCCGGCGACATAATTCTGCCATCCGGTGACAGTGCCTTTACGGATACACGTGCTCCACCTGCAGCATTTTTCTGTCCGATGATGTGAAATGGCTCACCTGCCTCCGGGAGAACGGAAAGGACCTCAATTGCGGTCCCCCCTGACTGGCCCACGTCCACTGTGCCAACTTCACTTGCAATATATACCGATTTTTGTAAGAAGCCAGGCATAAGGAATGCGGCAATAACAGCTGCCAGGCCGATGACCAGCACAATAATCAGTATTGTACCGATTACATCAGATACTCCCATCTCTGGTTTACCCAATTTTTTTATCATATGGAAATTCCGTATATGGAATGAGAGTCACAAAACGTATAATTATTCCTGTCATATCATATCCCTCATAAAAAATTAGACACTTCTCAACTCTATTGAAGAGATAGAAATATACGAATGACCTTCCAAATTAAAGTTAATGAAGGTCCATATTAACCATTTTCTAATATTATTATGTGCTGTTTCACTTCTTTTCATGCCGGTAGCGGCTGTAATGGCAGGTAATGCGAGTACCATCCACCCTTCGGGGACCGTGCAGACTTCAGTAACAACCTTTGTTCCAACGACATCTCCCACGATGTCTTTACCATCCATTGCTATTCCACAGAATGTCGGATTCGTCCCAATTTGGCTCGTTATTGGTATCATCCTGATCGTTATTGCTCTTGGTGGCCTGCTCTGGCGATATTTCCATCCTAAATACGTTGCATTGGAAGATAAGGAGTGAAATATCCATGATAAAAATACCTATTTTTTGGGTATGTATTCACTGAATAATGGTTTTTTTTCAATTTCACACTTTTCCAGGCCTTCATCTTATATCTACCCGGACGATGGGCAAATAACATCAATTTGAAGCCGGTTTGCGATAAAAGAACTTCAATTTATCGATTTTCAGTATATCGGTTGGTTCGCCTCTACTAAGTGAATCTGCCTGAAATTCAACCGATTTAATGGCATATTCACACCCACAACATGACGGCATGGGGATTATTACGGATTATCCCTATACGGTTCCCTATTGTGGATATTAAGGGGCTGAATTATCCCCCGATTGGCTATGTGATGTATTTTTCAGCCAAAGAACAGGGATTGCGGTATATTCGTGCGGGGCATTATCTTGGCTGGTATTTTCCGCATCATCAGATCACCACTTTATTACAACGCCCCCGACTTCGGGATAACCAGCTTTCCTGTAGTCACTGGAACGTGTCATCTATAGCTGAAAACAGCCATGTTCCCATACATCGAACGAGAAGTTCCTACGGATATTCAAGGCCTTGTATACCTGCATTGACTAATCAGGGACTATTTTAAGACTTACTGTTTTGCTGTACGGAATTCAGGAATTTCACAGTGAGTGGCCGAGTCTGTATCACTTACGCTGTTGGGGATGTACGTGAGATCAAATTTTCCATAGTATTGACCATCACTAGTACAATTATGTATAAAGGTACCAATAATTCCGTAATCAGGAGCTTCTCCTGGGAATTGATCCACGCGGAAACTTTCCGTTTCCTTCAGCTAGTTTCCGTAGTCTGACCGTCTTTTCCAGATGGATCATCCTGAACCATACCTCAGAGCCAATGCTCTTGAATCTGAAACAATGTGATCATCAGAAGTACTAGTCACTGGTTGTCATGCCACAACACACCAAGTCGAATATATAAGAGGGACTCCGGACATCGTGGCGGAACCCATCTCACCCCAGACAACATTAAGAAAGACCCCGAGTTGGAGCCAGACACTTACCTACCTTGTCATCTTATAACTTGCAGATCACTCCGGATATTGAAATCGAAGGGAACATTGTCTCAGTATTCTGGCTTCTTAAAAACTATAGATGGTAGGTTTCCGGTCGCAAAACTACTGGTTGACGAGAATTGATTTTCTTTTCAAAAATTGCGTATATAGGAATCTTTTATTAAGAATAAATCAGAATGTTAAAATAGATCATGGTGGATT
>JBAXTR010000237.1:0-3651 GCA_037130095.1 Methanomicrobiales archaeon | reverse complement strand
GGAGACTTGCCAAGGCATTCGGTGCAGAGATTGTCCTTACACCAGGTCCCGGAGGGATGAAAGGAGCGGTCGCCACCGCTGCGAAGATGGCAGAAGAGAACCCGAATTATTATTTTGTCCCCCAGCAGTTCGACAACCAGGCAAATCCGGAGATCCACCGGAAGACCACTGCCGAGGAGATATGGCGCGATACAGACGGGAAGGTCGATATCCTGGTAGCAGGGGTCGGGACAGGAGGGACAATAACCGGCGTCGCCGATGTGATCAAGAAGAGGAAGCCATCGTTCCGCGCAATTGCCGTTGAACCTGATGCATCACCGGTCCTTTCCGGCGGGGCTCCCGGCGCACACCGTATCCAGGGTATAGGTGCTGGTTTTATACCCGGAGTCTTCAGAAAAGATCTTGTGGACGAGATTATCCGGGTAAAAAACGAGGATGCATTCGAGACTGCCCGGAGGCTTGCAAAGGAAGAGGGTATGCTTGTCGGGATATCGAGCGGTGCAGCGACCTTTGCAGCACTCGCCATTGCAGCCCGACCGGAAAACAAGGGCAAACTTATTGTTGTTGTCCTTCCGGATACCGGAGAACGCTACCTTAGTATCCCGGATCTTTTCGAAGCATGATGGGGACCGGAAAATGTTTGACCCAATCCGTGAGGATATCAGGGCGGTCTTTGCAAAAGACCCTGCAGCCAGGTCCACTATGGAGGTACTGTTCTGTTATCCCGGGATCCATGCACTATGGTTCCACAGGCGATCAAACTGGCTCTGGAAACGAGGCCACCGGTTTTCCGCCCGTTTTATTTCCCATATCAACCGGTTCCTTACCGGTATCGAGATACATCCGGGAGCACAGCTGGGCCGCAGGGTGGTGATTGACCATGGGATGGGTGTGGTAATCGGTGAGACCGCAGAGGTTGGCAATGACGTGTTGATCTACATGGGGGTTGTGCTCGGAGGCACGGCACAGGAGAATATCAAGCGACATCCAACCATAGAAGAGGGGGTTATACTCGGGTCCGGTTCCATTGTACTTGGTCCTATACTGATCGGGAAGAGTGCAAAAGTCGGTGCCGGGTCGGTCGTGGTCCGGTCGGTCCCGCCCGGTGCAACGGTTGTCGGGGTCCCTGGCAGGATCGCCGGACCTGAGCATCGCACAAAAGAAGAGCTGGTTGAGGAGGTCATGCCCGATCCAATGCTCAGGGTGATCAGCAGGTTGCTGGACCGTCAGAACCAGCTTGAGGAGAAACTCCGGATTATCGAGGCCGCACAGCCCGGTACAGCATCCTCTGTTACGAGCCAGGAACTCGTTTGTGAGAACCAGGTCCGGGATGCCCTGCGGGAAGTGATCGATCCGGAGGTCGGTATCGATATCGTTGACCTCGGCCTAATCAAAGATATCCGGGTTAAAGACAACAGCGTGGAGATCGACATGGTCCTCACCTGCAAGGCCTGTCCCCTTTCCGATCACCTCACCGGGCAGGTGCAGCGAAAGGCATTAGGGATCTGTGGTATTGAGCAGGTGACCGTGAACGTACTGGATGAACCATGGAACTGGGACCGGTTTGTGAAACAGCGCGGAAGTCTCAGGCAGATCTGAATCATCGCAATACCCGGAATATATCCTTTTTACGATAACCACATTTAACATTGCAGGTAGCGGTAAAATTCACAATTGTGAATATATTTATCAGCACACACGCGCACCACGATACGTTACTGACGGGAAGCTTGAGCTGGTCAGGACTCAAATACAATCCCGCCGGAATTGGAATCCGGAAATAAAAATAAGGTGAAAAATCATGGAATTAGCAGAACTCAGGCATGGAACTGAACTTATAAAACGTGGATTTGCTTCCATGCAGAAAGGCGGTGTTATCATGGATGTCGTGAACGCCGAACAGGCACGGATTGCAGAGGAAGCTGGTGCCGTTGCAGTGATGTCGCTCGAACGTGTACCTTCAGATATCCGGAAGGCTGGCGGGGTTGCCCGCATGGCTGACCCGGAAAAGGTTATCGAGATCATTGAGGCTGTCTCGATCCCGGTAATGGGAAAAGTGAGGATCGGCCACTTTGTCGAGGCACAGGTTCTTGAAGTACTTGGCGTGGACATGATCGACGAAAGCGAAGTTCTCACCCCCGCCGATGAGGAATACCATATCGAGAAAACCAGGTTCACAGTCCCGTTTGTCTGCGGTGCCCGGAACCTGGGTGAGGCGCTCCGCCGCATCAACGAAGGAGCGGCCATGATCCGCACAAAAGGAGAGGCAGGTACCGGCAACGTTGTTGAAGCAGTCCGACACATGCGGGCGATCATGGGGGGTATAAGGACAATCCGGAAACTTGAACCCCAGGAACTGGTTGCCTACGCACGAGATATTGAAGCACCCCTCGGACTTGTTATTGAATCTGCGAACATGGGAAGGCTCCCTATTGTAAATTTCTCCGCCGGCGGCATCGCAACTCCGGCTGATGCTGCACTTATGATGCAGCTCGGTGCAGATGGCGTATTTGTCGGTTCAGGTATATTCAAATCAGAAAATCCGCAGAAGCGTGCAAAAGCAATCGTGGAGTCAGTGAATAATTTCATGGATGCGGCAACCATCGCCCGCGTGAGTGGGGGCCTGGGCGAAGCAATGCCAGGATTAGATATCCACACCCTCAGGGAGAGCGAAGTCCTGCAATTCAGGGGAACATGAGGATCCTAAGGATGCTGGTTGAAAAAAGAATCAGAGATAACCCTGGGAAAAATATCGAAGGCCTGCTGAAATATCTGAGAGTAAACACCCGGGAATGATGTCTTCTACAATGTACACCAGCAGGTTATCTTCTCGATCAGGTAATGACAGAACCGAATATTTTTTCTGTCTCTGCAACATATTCACAATTGTGAATGCATTGTTATTATGTCACGATTGCGACAACATTATGGTTGTGATGTGATGGAAGCTCCTTGTCAGAAAGTAGTCTGGGATATACTGCCAGCAATCCGGGCGGCAATAGCAGTTGAACTTGTAAAGTGCGGGGTCTCACAGGTTGAAGCTGCACGGATGCTGGAAATTGCTCCATCTGCAGTTTCGCAGTACCTTTCAGGGAAACGCGGGTACCGGATAGAATTTGAGAACGATGTCAAGCGGTCAATTGAACAGCTTGCCGAGGACCTGAAGGACCTGAAACAGGTAAACCTTGTAAAACGGATTTGCGAAATCTGCCACCAGCTCCGCGAGGGCGAAGAGAACCAGTGCGGTGGTTTGGAGAATAAATCGGAACCACGTGGTTCCTGACAGAGAGTGTTACAATCAGATGATTAACATCCGATTTTTTAATATACACCGGTGATATATGCCAGTTGCGGATAAAAAACGAGCCCTCGAACAGATCATCGCCGGGTGCGGCTCGATGCTCGTCTCTTTTTCAGGTGGGGTCGACAGCACACTTCTGGCCGTCCTGGCCCGCGATCTGCTTGGCGAAAGGAGTCGATCTATCCTCCTTGACAGCCCGGTGGTACCGAGGGCGGCAGTTGCTGATGCAAAAAAGATAGCACAGGACCTTGGGATCAAGCTCGATATCATTGAAGTCCCCCACATGGAGGACGAAAAATTCCGTACAAATCCTCCTGAACGGTGCTACTACTGTAAAAAAATCTCTGCAG
>JBAXTR010000236.1:0-3664 GCA_037130095.1 Methanomicrobiales archaeon | reverse complement strand
TAATTATACAGAATATCAATGATCCATTTGATGGCCTCTCAAAAAGCCTCAAGAGAGAGATAGCTGAACAAATCTTCCTGGAAAATGGATTGAGAGCAGATGGAGTATATTACTGCCTGGGGGCTCTGGAAAAATTTGACGAGATGTCTTTTACACAGATCCAGGGAATTACCTTTGAAATCTCAATGTTGGGGAGTTCTGGGCTAGATCCTTCGGATTCTAAAAATACTTATCAGCTCAACAGTCTACCTGGTGACTTCACCGCACTGCACTTGCTTTGCTATATGTACGTGGGTTTCAAATTGCTGAAACCGGAGATTGATATCGGATTCGACCTCTCCAAAGAATATTCTGCTGCAAAAGCGATGTTCAATATACAACATGGATGCTGACCATTTCATCAAGAGCGTAAACCTAAACGAATCGACCCAGGCAATACTGTACGAGACGGAACAACTCACGGGAAAATCATTCGATTTTATCCACAACTCAAAACTTCCTGTCCGGGCTATCGTAAAGATAGCCCGTTCTTCGATGGACCATCATATTATTACATACTCAGGCACTGACTTTTCGCTGCTGAATCACCATATCGCACACGAATGTGGCCATATCCAACGGTATTATGCTGCTCCAAAAGAGAATCGCCTGATGCCGGTTTCCGATGGACAGACCCATCAAAATGCAATAACCGATATCGAAAAATACGATAAGAACTTCCTGAAATCACTCCCCATTGATCTTCGATACCAAATCATTCCCGTATGGATTAATGGACTGATTCAGCAAGTGACCAATCTGCCATCGGATACCTACATCGAAAAATGGATATTTGACAATTACCCAGAGATCCGGAATGATCAGCAACAATCATTGAGGCAGACCCATACGGAGGCGATTAAAACCCTCAACCCAAAGGTCCATTCACAATTCCCCAAAATCATCATAGAGAGTTCCATCGCGATGAACTACGCATTTTATAAGAAAATCGACGAGACGACCGGTTCAAAATATTTTCAGAATTATAAGCAATCGTCCATCCGGGCAATAGGGGAGGATCTCTACCGGTGCATAGGGGATGAGGACCGGGGGCTGGTCGCTGACATCTCAATTTCCAATGAATGGGCGAGGATATTACAGATTAAAGACTGGTTTAAATGGACCGATTTTGAGAATATTCCTCCCGGGTATGGAAAAACCTAGGGCACGGAAAATAATGAGATTGTAAACCGAGTTATTTTTTGCTGAACCCACCAATCCACTATTCATCATGCACCTCTGGTCCGGCTCGCTGCCTGAAATTCAAAGGGATGTCGATAGTGGCACATTGACCGGACAATTAATCCACTCGTTTTATAATCACCATCGCTGCCAACCCAGTAATAGTGAAGTCAGGAGCTGGGAAAATTCGCTGAATGAACTGGTGCGAGGGGCCCGGTTGATTCAAAAGAGTGATGTCGGTGTTGTGATAGAATACCATCTGCCTTACTCGTTTAGTCGCATTGATGCACTTTTTTTGGGTAAAGATGCAGAAGGGGCCTATTCAACCGCGGTCATTGAGCTGAAACAATGGTCGGATGCAAAGTTGCCGGACGATGATTCGTTGAACGTGCTTGTCATGGACCAGGAACATACCCACCCGTCCCAACAGGCATTGGATTATGCAAATCATCTCGAAGAAATTCAAAGTACGATGGTCGAATGCGATATGCAGGCTAGTCCTTGTGCGTTCTGTCATAATATGCCCAAACAAAAAATCACCGCTCTTGATGATCCCCGTTTCGATGAGTTTGTTCAACAGGCACCTTTGTTCAAGAAAGAAGATTACGATGATTTTGCATCATTTTTAGACGCTTCGGTTGGGGGCGGCAGAGGTATCCTGCTGAAAGATCGCTTTATTAACGGTAGATTCAAACCGAATAAAAAACTGCTCGATATTCTGGATAGCGTCATCAACAGGGATGAGAGGTGGAATCTCATCGATAATCAGAGGCTCGCATACAATGCCATCTGGGGAAAAGTGTTAGCTCTGAAGAAAGCTCATAGAAAATATGACCATTTTGCTATTGTCGTCAAAGGAGGTCCCGGGACAGGAAAGAGTGTAATCGCTACGCAGCTTCTTGCTGATGCGGTGCGGAATGGTTTTATCGCTGCCCATTCCACCGGGGGTAAGGCATTTTCGTACAACCTGTGGTCAAAATTCAAGGGTGCGGATAAATTATTCATATGGAATATGCACCTGAAGAACCCGGGCGATTTTGATCTGTTACTTGTCGATGAGGCACACCGAATTCGAAAGACGAGAAACATGCGGTTCACCCCGAAATCAGACAGGGCAACGAAATCTCAGATTGAAGAGATACTGGACGCTGGTCGCATCGTTGTGTTTTTCCTTGATGACAACCAATCGGTCCGGCCCGATGAAGTCGGAACAACAGACCTGATAATCCAAACCGCCCAGAGACTCAATATCCCTGTTAAAACCTATGACCTGCAGGCGCAGTTCCGGTGTGGCGGATGTGCCGAGTACCTTGATTGGATAAACTACCTGTTTGGATTTTCTTCAGTGGTACCTGAAAATTGGAGGGAGAATTACAATTTCTCCATCGAAGATTCTCCCGATGATCTAGAAAAAATAGTCTTAGATCAAAAAGGTCAGTTCGAGAGGAACCGCATGGTCGCCGGATTCTGTTGGCCATGGAGTGATCCAAATCCCGATGGCACGTTAATCCCCGACGTCGTTATTGGCGACTGGAAACGTCCCTGGAATGCCAAGGCGATCAAATCAAGTTACCCATATGAAAAACATCCTTACACACTCTGGGCCGAGACTTCTGCAGGAGAGAAGCAGATCGGTTGCATATATTCTGCACAGGGGTTTGAATTTGACCGGGTTGGGGTAATCTGGGGAGAGGACCTTGTCTGGAGAGACGATTCCTGGGTTGCGCAACGGCAGAAATCCTTTGACAATCCTGTTAAAGCACAGTCCGTCGATACCCAGAAATATTTGAGAAATGCATATCGCGTCCTCCTGACCCGTGGGATAATAGAAACACGATTGCTGTGTATCGACGACGAGACCCGGGAACATGTTATCGAATGTATTTCAGAGATAAAACCATGACAAACCAATGGGATTTTCGCGATAAGATTGAGGACCTCATCAAATTCCGCGATGCAAGAGACTGGAGAAAATTTCATTACCCAAAGGACCTTGCAGCGGCTCTATCTATAGAGGCAGCAGAGTTACAGGAATTATTTTTATGGAAAGGTCAGGAACCATCCGGACAGATTATTTCTGACCCTGATCGAATGAACAATATCGCCGACGAACTTGCTGACGTCGCGATTTACCTATTTTTACTCACACATGAATTGAACATCGATTTAAAAGAGGCAATCGATAGAAAAATCAAGAAGAACGAGTTAAAATATCCCATTTAACAGAACGGAATCAAGTGGTATTCAGTAGTATCTGGAGTCTAGATAAGGAATGACCCGCCGGGAAAGTGCAGAAACCGGCGGATTATTTTGACCACAATGAAACCCGAATTTTCGTAAAGACCAGGATGAATTTACTTTACATTGGGAGGTGGCTAATACCTCCCAGCTCCCTCTATGCCCCGAAGGGCAACTACTACTCTGTCTCAAACCAGTATCAACT
>JBAXTR010000235.1:0-3666 GCA_037130095.1 Methanomicrobiales archaeon | reverse complement strand
ATCTTGTCAGTAAGGCGGTACTGGAAGCGATGGGGTCGATAATGACCAACAAGTACGCCGAAGGTTACCCTGGAAAGAGGTACTACGGAGGATGCGAATTTCATGATATGGCGGAAAACCTTGCACGTGACCGGCTGAAAACACTTTTTGGCGCACAACATGCAAACGTCCAGCCGCATTCAGGGACCCAGGCAAACATGGCAGTATATTTTGCATTCATGAAGCTTGGCGAGACCCTGATGAGCATGAAGCTTTCACAGGGCGGGCACCTTTCTCATGGATCACCGGTTAGTTTTACAGGCCAGTTTTATAAAGTAGCCCAGTATGGCGTTGATCCTGATACTGAGGTCATTGATTACGGTGTTGTTGAAGAGCTTGCAAGGAAGGAAAAACCAAAAATTCTCGTCTGTGGCGCTTCCGCATACCCACGCACAATTGACTTTAAGGCATTCCAGGAGATCGCCGATGGCGTCGATGCGTATTGTATGGCCGATATCGCGCATATTGCAGGACTTTGTGCAACCGGCGTACATCCGAACTCCGTTGGTGTTGTAAATTTTACCACAACGACAACCCATAAAACGCTTCGCGGTCCCCGTGGCGGGGCAATAATGTGTAATACAGAATACGCGCAGGCAATTGATAAAGCAGTATTTCCCGGAATGCAGGGGGGCCCGCTGATGCATACCATTACTGCGAAAGCCGTTTGTTTCCACGAGGCATTGCGGCCTTCCTTTACGGAATACAGCAGGCAGATCGTAAAAAATGCGAAGGCGATGGCAGATACACTGATAGAGCATGATTTACGGCTTGTCTCAGGAGGGACTGATAATCACCTTATTCTCCTCGACCTTACCGCACAGGGTATCACTGGCCTGGAGGCGGAAGTAGCACTTGGCAGGGCAGGTATCACGGTCAATAAGAATACGATACCTAATGAGAACCGGAGCCCGTTTGTAACGAGTGGTCTCCGGATAGGCACACCGGCAGTTACCAGCCGTGGTATGAAAGAAGAGCAGATGCACCAGATTGGAGATTACATCGCATCGATCCTGAAAGATATCACGAACACTGTACAGATAGCCCGGATCGAAAAAGAAGTCACTGCAATGGCAGGAAAATACCCACTTTATCCTGAATAATATGATCATCGACGGCAGGATGGTTGCACAGAAAAAGCTGGATCTGGTCCGAAAGCAGGTAGATGAATCTGGATCCCGGCCCTGTCTTGCAACAGTCCTCGTGGGGGAGGACCCCGGCTCAAAAATGTACGTGCGGATGAAGCATGAGGCCTGTGAAAAGGTACATATTGTTTCAGTCAAGGCCGACCTGCCGGCAACCGCCACCACGGATCAGATTCTCGGAAAAATCAGGGAACTGAATGCAGATCCCTCCATCGATGGCATCCTTGTGCAGCTCCCCCTGCCCACCCAGGTGGATACCAGCAGGGTGATCCAGGCAGTCTCCCCTGAAAAAGACGTGGACGGTTTTCATCCCTGTAATATCGGGCTTTTGTATGCGGGAACACCCAGGTTCGCCCCCTGCACCCCAAAAGGTATCATGACACTCCTGAAGGAATATGATATCCGGGTCCAGGGTGCAAAGGCCCTTGTTGCAGGACGAAGCATCGATGTCGGGCGGCCAATGGCCGCACTCCTCCTTCACAGTGATGCAACCGTTACCATTGCACATTCAAAGACCAGGGATTTGCCGGAGGAGATGAGAAGGGCAGATATCGTGGTCAGCGCGATTGGAAAAGCCAGGTTTATCACCGCAGATATGGTCAGGCCCGGGGCGGTCGTAATCGATGTCGGTATCAATTATCTCGACGGTAAGTTGTGCGGGGATGTTGATTTTGACCATGTAAAGGATGTTGCAGGTGCAATTACTCCCGTTCCTGGAGGCGTGGGCCCGATGACGATCGCATCATTAATGGAGAATACCTACACAGCAGCAATGGAACGTTCATGCACCAATGTACCGTAAACGGGCTGAAGATCGGGGACGGTGCACCGGTAAGAGTCATGGGCGTCATTAATTGCAGCCCGGAATCCTTTTTTTTGGGGTCCTACCGTTCCGGTAAGGACATTTCAGAGCGGGCCAGGGAAATGATTGCACATGGTGCTGATATCATTGATGTTGGGGCACGAAGCACTTCACCCTTGGCAAGCCCAATCAGTCACTCCTGCGAGGCGGACCGGATGGTGGCAGCCCTTGGTGAACTCGAGGGAAGCGGAGTCACCATCTCAGTTGATACCATGCGCCCCATCGTGCTCCAGCGGTGCCTCAAGTTCGATATTCACGCGATTAACGATATCAATGGTCTGGCTGACCCGGAATATGCAAAGATTTCCGCCGATTCCGGGCTTCCCTGTTTTCTCATGGCATCCTCGTCATCACCAGGAGATTCAGCCAGCCTCGAAGGAACATTCAATGCATTGCAACTGGTAACGTCGCGGTGCAGGACGCATTCAATCGGGGAATACGTCCTTGATCCGGGAATTGGCTTATGGAATAAAAGCAGGACCGTTGCCCTTGACTGGGAACTGTGCAGGCAGTTCCATGAATTCAAGAAGTTCAACCACCCCCTTCTTGTTGCAATATCACGAAAGACCTTTATCGGAGACCTTCTCTACCGGAAACTTCCCGAAGAGCGACTTGCGGGCAGCCTTGCTCTAACTACCCTCCTCCTTTCAAAAGGTGCCGATATTGTCCGGTGTCATGATGTAAAAGAAACGAGGGATACAATTACCGTCTACAAGACCGTGGAGAAAGCCGGATGAATCCAGAATTCCGGGTCAGGGGTGTATCAACCGGGATTATCAGGACCGGTGACTATATTGTTTCTGTCCTCATCACGGCATTATCGAAGACAAATGACGCAATTCTCGAGGGGGATATTATTATTATTGCCGAATCAGCCCTTGCAACAGCTGAAGGCAGGCTAATCAATCTTGAAGAGGTCAGGCCCTCCCCGAAATCCGTGGCCCTTGCGGGGGAATTTGGAATGGACCCGCGGGAAGTTGAAGTTGTCCTCCAGGAAAGCGATAGTATTGTTGGTGGAATTTCAGGGTTTCTTCTCTGCATGAAAAACGGGACCCTGCTCCCCAATGCAGGGGTGGACGCGTCCAACGCACCACCCGGTTACCTTGTGCCACTACCCTTTGATGCTGACGCAAGCGCCGACCGGATCAGGAGGGAAATCTTCGCAAGGTGCAAGGTTCATACAGGGGTAATTGTTGCGGACAGCAGGACTCATGCAATGAGGGTCGGGTGCAGCGGAGTAGCAATAGGATGTGCAGGGATGCCGTCCGTAATAGACGATCGTGGAAGATCTGACCTGTTCGGGCGTAAACTTCTGGTCACAAAAAGAGCGCTGGCAGATAATATCGCAACAGCTGCAGAGCTCGTGATGGGCGAGGCAGATGAATGTATGCCAATCGCAATCGTCAGGGGGCTGGGTATCACCCTGTCAGAGGAGGTCGGGGTCGAAGAGATTGCAGCAGAAGACTGCCTTTTTATGGGCACATTGCGGAACATCAGTAAAAAAGAGATTGACTGATACGGATTTACCGGTTAGTCGCGGTTATATCATGCTACATCCGCTCTGTTGACATCCTACGACTATAAATGAAATACGCAGACAGGAGGGGGTTTCGCCCCCTC
>JBAXTR010000234.1:0-3695 GCA_037130095.1 Methanomicrobiales archaeon | reverse complement strand
CACATAGTCTATGGTAAAATACTGTATGCCATCTGCATAAACCCACATTACCGATGGGTAAATGGTCCTGGTTAAATACCAGGGTTCACCGTTGGCGATTCCACGGATAAGGAAATAGTGGTCAGATGTGGTGGTATGATCAGGGAGCCATTCTGCGACTTTAAAATTCACAGGGGTCGCATGCAGGTAATGAGTTCCTGTCATGGTGTCCAGGAAGAGAATTGATGACACCATCCCATTCAGATTGAGGTTTATCGTCGAATTTAAATGATAGAGTGTACCATCCCAGAAACCTGCCCGGTCAACATGACTCATATCAGGTAACGATACTTCGAGTCTCATCTGCTCGGGGGGAAGGCTTTCAAGAGGATCATCATTCCGCCTGTTATCGATTGGATTCCCGTGCTGGTCCCTGAATGTAAAAGAAATCGGGGTCCCAGTCCCCACGGTTGCGGAGGAGTTATACAAATAGGTACAGGTAATTTTGGTATCGTGGTCAATATTCTGATCCAACGTTTTCGTAACTGTCTTTTCAGGTTCGGATACATCGTTATCATTTATCCGGTACGATATGGTTGCGGTTATCCTTGCCGTGCCCGATTTATATGCGGTTTTAAAATCAGTTGCTGCTTTACCTAGTGCTGTGGTAACCTGTGTGGGCTCGATAGTTCCATACTCTGAACTATTTACGGCGAATGAAATTTTTGTACCGTTCATCGGTATCGTCTGATTATAGACGGTTATCGTTAACCTGGTACTATCAGCCCCATTTGCCACCACCCAGTTATCCTCAGATTTAAAAGTGATATTATCCGGGACCATTGCCGCCGCTGTGCACGACAGAAGGAAGAGAAGGATAATTATCCCCAATAGAAATCGAGACCCCGCAGTGTATACCATTATTGGTATGTATTACTTTTCACATGATAAACGTAGGTACTGTAACATTGCTTAGTCTTTTGTGTGGTCTATGCAAATCACTTATTATAATCTCCATTATAAGAAATCTGCCTGTTGAATAGTTCTAAATTTACCTTTTGACCGGTATTTATTGTTGTATCAAAGCGTTTTAATAATCCGGCATCAAAAGGCATTATTGGAGAAAGGGGATTGGTGAGATCTCATTAATTCCAAAATTGAGGTATGAGAGACGATTCCGGACTATTATCTATAGACTTTATCGCAGGGTTTACCATATTTATGATAGCCTTTATTATCGTCATCACCATGATCTCCGGATACTTTGTCGGGCTCGAGAGCCGGACAATCGATAATGATGCGATTGCCTACAGAACGGGGGTTATCCTTGTTGAGGACCCGGGTTACACTGCGAACCGCCAGACTTCCTGGGAACTGAATGATATTGATCATACGTTTAACGTATTGAGATTCGGCCTTGCATACTCCGACGATCCACTTGGAGCCTCCCGTAACTATCCCAATATCCTCTCCTTATCAAAGATACAGAAGTTTTTTGATTCGACATATTTTCCCACTTCGGAGGATTACCAAAGCAGGTTGATATTTGGGGACAGGGCCTATTCATATGATATAAGCCTTCATTCTATCGATAATGTGTATGATTACCATACACCAAATCCACCTGCAGACCCCCAGGGATATGGTTATATTCGCCGGGTTGTAAAAATCAGGGAACCTCAACCAGTCATTATTGATGCACCCGATTATGCGTCGGCAAACCCTGGCGGAATATTTATGATACCAATGGACTTCTCTGCACTGTATAGTTATAGTGCTCCCTATCTCATTGATCCATTACAGGACCCGGTCACTATCGAAATCAATAATTTGGGCTTATTGAATCCTCTTCCTCCTCCTCCTTTACCATATCTGCAAGAAGTTAGCCTTTTGGAGGGAGCTGTCCCGATTCAATCCCTTAATGAATTTGTAACAATTGATGGAGACCCCTTGAAGCACCCGCCATACAGTGTTACCAGTGATGTTGATCTTACCTTGCAACCCGGTTTCTTCAAGACCTATGCAAGTAAATCAAGCCGGTTTACTATCAAGTATACCTTCAGGTCCGATCCGGGCGATGGAAACGGAATGACCGGAAGTGCAACAAATTTTATTCCAGGATTTGAAACAACAGACTGGCCATGGCCCAAATTCGTACCTGCCGTGTTGGAAGTGAAGATATGGTGAACAATTCAGGCCAGCTGTATACCATTGAAGGGCTGTCAGCTGCAATTCTCATGATCGTTACTGCCTACATTATCCTGAGCACGACAACGCTCTTCACACCCGGAGAGGCACATGTTGTTGATTTACAGCTCGAACAACTCGGGAATGATGCACTCGCGATGATGGATACACCCGATTCAACAGCCGCGGCTGCGGCCCCACCAGTTTTTAAAAGCGACCTCTCCACATATATCGAAAGTGATGCGCCCGGATTTAAATCTGATTTTTTACAATATATTAATGAAAAAACCGATTCGCCTGTCGACAACCTTCAATTCAACGCTAAAATTTCATCATATAGTCTGGGACCACCGGAGGTGGTTTCTGTTGTACCCTTTATCTCGTCCGGCCAGACTATGACAGGCCGGGAGCATGCGGTAACGGTGTCACGCCTTGTGCTTGTCACGGTCCCCCCACCCCCGGTTCCTCCAGCACTAGGCACCCCTCCATTAAGCCTAACATCACTTACCCCTGGCCCACATTACGTTTTAATTGAGGTAACCTTATGGCGAGCCTAAATGACGATGCCCAATGGCTTGTACTGCTGGGATTGATCGTCTGCATCGGTATGTTCTCACTTGCGGTTATCATCAACGAATCTGTACTTGTTGGCCAGACTACTGCCGAAAGCGTGTTGGACTTTTCCAAATCTGATATCCAGGGATTACGTGGTGAAGTCCTCCGAACTGTCGAAAGCGACCAGGTTAACGGCCCAGGTAATTTAAACGTCGGTACACCTGAGATTGAGAAATTATATTTACTGCGAAAACATGCAATAGTAACTATCAAACAGGATGATGGAGTCATCACGCCGGATTTGCTATATATTTTGGTTCATTACAACAATGGAGTAACTAATTATTATGAAACAATGGTCTTCGTCAAGCCATAATATTAAAAAACAACATACGCTTAACGACACGGGAGTGTCGACTACCATTGAGTACCTGATGATCAGCGGGGTGCTGATAACGTTGATGATTATTACCATGTTAATGGTGAACTCATTTTTTGTGGAACAACCTATGAACCGGGTGAGGGATGACGCATTTGTTGATATCGGGAACGGGATCAGCACAAGAATTGTTGATTTATACATCATTGCCCCACCCGTAGGCAGTATAACATCGAATTTTAACATCCCTGACTCTGTTGCAGGGAGAAGTTATAATGTCAGGATTGAAGGGTTAAATGAAAACGAAATGATAACGGTGGAAGCGGACAGTATTAGCCATAAAACATCGTTATCTGGTATTGGAGCTACATTGGGCGTTAAGGGGAGCACGACCGGGTCGGGATTGAACAGGTTGAGTTACTATTCAGACAGGGAGGAATGAAAAGGAACATGTCAAATTTCAATAATGCTGGTGCATCAGAAACGATTGGTTTTATCCTTATCCTTGGAATTGTTGTCACAGGGATTGGACTTGTAACACTCTATGGTTATCCAGTCCTCCTCCAGCAACAGCAAAATGCGAATGTCAAAAATA
>JBAXTR010000233.1:0-3719 GCA_037130095.1 Methanomicrobiales archaeon | reverse complement strand
GACCATGAAAATGCCCTTTCAAAATCTCTTCATTTTGGGGTTCGTTCACCCATTTACATGGGAAATCCTGTAGATAATAAAAAGTTAACAGAACAGCTTAGACAGGAGGGGGTTTCACCCCCTCCCTGCCCCTCCCCATCAGGATAAACTTTCGGACAGGGTTTACTAAAATACGATTAAATTAAGAGTGCCTTGGAATAGTCTCTATCCCAACCGGGGTCGCCACAGCGGCGGGGCGGAGCCCCGGGAGTGTTGGAAAATTAAGGAATTGTCCGAAACGGTAAGAATATATTAGAGCATTTCAACAGAGCCCTTTTCTGGTAAAAATACCTGGGCTTCGGGTGCTCCACCGGGGTTCATACCATAACATTCGCGTGTGAATCTCCATTGAGCCGGGGTTCCGTACTACTCCAACCAGTGGTTGTTCCATGCACAAAGGCACGCTACCGGAAGACCTCCGGGCACAGGGCTTTCATACCAAAGGCCGAAAATGAACAGAATGGACCCTGATAACCGTCCCTATCCTGTCTGTGTTCTGACCTCCCGGATTTTTCTACCTGGGCCTGTCCCTGCTGTTTTTCTCAACAATTCCTGAATTAAAAACGATAGAAACAGTAGTTCCATCCTCCTGCGTTATGTCAAAGCTCCCCTGGATTTGCCTGACAAGGTTCATGACCAACTTCATTCCAAGGCCTTTTGATGATTTAATGTCAAATCCTTCGGATAAACCAGTACCATTATCATGTAACCGGAAGTGCATCCCGTCTTCCTCCCTGGTAAGGGAGATTTCAATAATACCCGATGATCGAGATGAAAATGCGTACTTGATCGAGTTCGTTATCAACTCGGTGGTTATCATGCCCACGGCAGTTCCCGTATCAATATCAAGGTTGACAGAGTCGGGTATGTCTACGGAAAACCGGAGCCATTGTGAGGTGTCATATGACTCTCCGAGATATTTTACGAGGTTTTTGACATACGGTGCCATGGCCACCGATGAAAAATTTGAGATCTGGAACAGGTTTTCGTGCAGCAGGGCCATCGAATTAATCCTGTTTCTGCATGCAGTCAGGATATCCTTTGTATCCGTATCTTTCACCTGGTTTGCCTGCAGCTGGAGCAGACCTGACACGACCTGCAGGTTATTTTTAACCCGGTGATGGATCTCCTTTAAGAGTACCTCTTTTTCGTGCAGGGACTCTATAATTTTCATTTCGGCATGCTTCTTCTCCGTAATGTCCCGGAAATACCATACACGGCCATAATAGGTACCCTCATGTCCAATCATCGGTGAGGAATACCGATCGATAATCCTGCCGTCGTTGAAACAGATTTCATCACTGCTTTTTTCAGTCCTGTTCTGATAGAGGTACCTGACTTTTTCAAGTAACTGTTCAGGTTACATGACAGAAGAAAGAATTGACTGAATGGCCAGGTCATCCGATCCGGTTGCAACAACATCCGGAGAAATATTAAATATCGTGACAAAGTTGTGGTTATAGGAGATGATCCTGCCATCAAGGTCGACGATCAACAGTCCGTCAGGTGTTGATTCGATCTGTGTGGAAAGGATCACGTTCCTGAATTTCAATTCCTCCAGTGCCTTTTTCCTGAGGGAGATATCAGTGATGAAATTCAACGTTGCCGGACGGCCTTCCCAGTCGATAATAACCGCATTGATCTCGAGCCAGTGAAGATTTCCCTGCTTATCGATAACCCGCAGGTCTGCAAGTGGTTCAAGGGGTTTCCCTGTTAACCTGTCCAGGTGACGTTTTACAGCAGATTCACGGTCATCGGGATGGACAAACATGTCAAAGGTCATGTTTTGGAGGCTGTCGGCATCATACCCGATGATATTGTGGGCCTTCGGGTTTGCATACGGAATTTTCCCGTCCTGGATGATAAAAATACCCTCGTTTGCACTTTCAATCAGGGTCCTGTATTTTACTTCGCTCTTCTGTAGGGCTAACTGTTCCAATGCCTCTTCTGCCCGTTTATTGTCGGTTATGTCCTCGACTATCCCGATTGCCCCCGACCAGCTGCTTTCACTCGTCCCGAGGGGCTGGGCTACTCCACGGAGGTACATTGTCTTCCCCGATATCACCGATGTATATTCTCCCTCAAAATGCCCGATATTTCCATCCAGGGCTTCCCTGATTGCATGTAAAAAATCAGGGTCTTTAATCCTGGCAAATGCGTTAAAATCTTTAAGCTGCTCGGGCGATGCACCGATTATTTCGGCATACCGGTCATTTACCATTACGATAATGCCTTTTCTATCCAGCTGGACAATACCGATAGGGGAACGGGTAAACAGGAGGCGGTACCGCTCTTCGTTCTCCATGATAGCCTGTTTAGATTCTTCAATCCTGATTCGCTCCTGTTCGTCCCGGTGATGAATGGTGTAAAAGGCGAACACCAGTATTAAAATGATAATGGTACCGGCAACAGTAGGAATAATGGCATCAGCCAATTGCTGGTACCAGTCCCTTGCATCAGTATCCATTCCAAAAACAGCGAGAACTTCCCCGGTTTCCCGGTCTTTCACAGGAATTACCCCGCTTACCCAGGTGCCCCAGCGATCAGAAACCGGCCCGTCAGTCTGCTTCACACCGGTGGTAAATACCTTGGTAACAAGCGGTGTCACTTCGGGGTATTCCTGTCCGGGGGGGGAGTAATCCGGTGATTCAGGGGGTTCTGAATCAACAAAAAAGAAATATGTCCCGTCAGGGTGCCGTCCTATAAGGTAGGTGAAACGTATATCTGGATCTGTTGCGCGGTACTCGACCAGTTGTTTTTTCACAGACTGGTAACTGGGAGAATTCAGGTCGTCCGGAGACCCGTTCAGGACCGCCACTTCTGAAGGAATTATTCCTACGGTTGCAAGCGAGGTTTTAATGAGCAGCTGTTCCCGCATGATGCGGTCCTCACGCTCGGCAGTCCAGAGGGTGAGTGCTGTACCGGTAATAAGGAGGACTGCGATCGTCACGATCAGCCATTTGGATGTACGATTCAGCATTGCACCTCACCCGCTCCCGGACAATACTGCTCATGCACGTTCCATGACAGCAAAACAATTCCGGGTTATAATCAGTAAAACGCACGGGGGAATTTATAATTATCCCCGGATAGAAAAACTGCTTCCTTTTCCCGGGGTAGTCAGGATTAATCTTCCCGGTGATTTACTAAAAAGGAAAAACGGGGATGATCCGTTGATGGAGTGTTCTCCTCATACTGGAATCCCCGTTACCGGAACCGGCAGGCCCAGAAGGGGATCCATGTCTGTGACAGGGATACCGAAGGGGGCGTCCAAATAGTTTTCCCACACGTAGCGGCGACCCGCCACACTGTATTTTTTTAATCCACCTCTCAACGCCTCTTGTCCGGTACGAGGCAGGAGGATCCCTTATTCCTCTTCTAAATCCCACTATTTTCTTCAGAAAGATAATCACGGTGACAATAAATCACCTCGCCGGGTGTGGATAATCGTCCGACTCTCCAGGGAATTCCATTACTTTTTTTATATCAACAAGATTTATCATATCTTATACCTTCTTTCATGCATCGACTTCTGATCATACAGTCACGGGTCAGAGAAGGTGATAGTATACCATTTCTACCAAATTTGCGTTATATGATGTTGATCTACCGTGGCCACTGGAGACCGATTGCAATCTCGCAGGTCTTTGCTCTCCTTTATGTCACGTTTATGATCTTTA
>JBAXTR010000232.1:0-3721 GCA_037130095.1 Methanomicrobiales archaeon | reverse complement strand
GGTACTACCTTTTCATCCCTTCATCAGAGCCAGCGTTGGTTCATTTCAATCCATACGTTGTCACGTGATTATATTAAAATCCTATGGTTTTAAAAAATTAAATACCTCCATATTGGCCTTTTTTCAACACGGCTGACTCGCCAAGGGGTTATTATGAAGTAATATGCAATATTTTGCCGGATTCAGCGGATTAATTTAAAAAAAGGCTCTGTTGAAACACACATGAACGGGAGTTCACACCCGAACCATGAAAATGCTCTAATCAAAATCTCCTTGTCTATGGGTGCGTTCAGACATTTTCATGGGAAACCCACTCAAATCTATCTGCAGATCAGATTATTCCAATAGTTAGTCACGCTTCCGGGGCTCCGCCACGCCAATAGTGGCGATTCTCGTTGGGATAGGGAATAATCTCTAAAGCTCTGAAATTTTCCTGAACCCCCCAATTGAACCCTTCTAATGAATATCTTATCGGGGGTGGGCAGGGGGTGAAACCGCCTCCTGTCAACGTACTATTTCTTTTTTTAATATGAAAGGGTTCAACAAAATAAAAAAAAAGAGGCTTAACAGTTTACTGAGGCCCGGATCCGTTTTACTGCTTCAGTAAGCTGGCCCATCGACGTGGCATAAGATATCCGTTCCCAGCCAGGGGTATTGAAAGCTGTTCCGGGGGTAACCGCAACATGCTGGTTTTTCAGCCAGTTCTCGGCAAGCTCCATGTCATCTCCATCTACTTTGATATAGGCGTAAAAAGCCCCGTCTGCAGGGGCCGATTCAAAGCCCATCTGTGAGAGCTCGTTCATCAGGTAGTCCCGGCGCCGTGCAAATTCCTGCCTCATCATTTCAACGCACGACTGGTCACCCTTAATCGCTGCCACCCCGCCCCACATCGCAAAGCTTGTAGGGTGACTTATCGTGTGCTGCTGTACAATGGACATCCGCCGGAGTATTTCCGGTGGTGCTACTGCATAACCAAGACGCCACCCGGTCATCGCATAGGCTTTTGAAAACCCGTTAACCGTGATTGTCCGTTGTGCCATATCACCGATTGAGCCAAGTGATACGTGTTCCCGGCCATACAATAATTTCTCGTAAATTTCGTCGGACAATGCAATCAGGTCATAATCTTCACAGGTATCTGCAATCAGCCGCAGTGACCCGTTGTCAAGAACTGAACCCGAAGGGTTCGAAGGTGAGTTGACCACGATCATCCGGGTATGGGAATTGATCCGGTCAACAAGGGAGTCATCGACCTGGAATGTCCGCATATTTAACGGGTGATGAACAGGCCTGCCCCCTGCGATTTGTACACATGGCTCGTAACTGACCCAGGACGGGTCAAGGATTATTGCTTCATCCCCGTGGTCGAGGACTGCCTCCATGGCTTCGTATATGGCATCTTTCGCTCCACAGGTAACGATAACATCCTCTTTTTTACAGGGGATATGGTTCTCTTTCTCGATCTTCGAAGCAATCGCCTGGTTTAACTCGGGCAGGCCGTTACTTGGGGCATAATGGGTCTCACCCTTCCGGAGCGCATCAATGCAGGCATCTTTGATATGATCGGGGGTATCAAAATCAGGCTCTCCGATAGACAGGCTGATGACATCGATCCCGGCGGCCTGCATCTTTTTGGCCTCATTCGAGATCGCCATCGTGGCCGATGGGGCAATGCCGGCTATTTTGCCGGATAATTCCCTCATTTCAATCTCTGGACCAGTTTTATTGCAGATTCAACCGCACGTTTTGCATAATCGATCCGGTCGTTCGCTTCAAGCCTCGTCATTCCGGGCCCGGATATGCCAAGGGTGACGGGTTTTCCAAATTCAAGCGAGAGGTCGATGATCTTTCTTGCCGCGTGCTGGACCACAATTTCATCATGCTGGGTGGAGCCTTCAATCACGCAGCCAATTGTGACCACTGCGTCTACATTTCCATCCTTTAACATTTTCTTGATGGCAAGCGGCATGTCATATGCCCCGGGGACATAGATGCATTCCGTTACCTCGGCACCAAGGAACGCAGCGTGTTCCCGGCCCTCGATTTCCATCATGTAGGTGATGTCGCGGTTGAATTCTGCGACTACAAATCCGAGTTTTATCGCCTTTTGCGCCATGTACTTCCTCAACTATTCTATCTTAACTGATTATTCATAAACTGTCCCAACCCGCAATATCACTGTCGGGCAGGGCCACTGTCTTCGAAACCCTGTCGCTGACCGGTCCCTGCATCTTTTTGCAGTTCTTTCTGGTAGAGAACAAGTTTCACCGCATTTACCGCGTGCTCCCGTGTCCGGCCTGCGGCAAGCCATGCAAGTTCGGCATCATCCTTTGCCTCATCCTCATGGACAAACACCTCGATAATATGGGTGTTTGTCATCAGCTGGGCCATAATAAGCCCCTGTGAGGCCTCATGGGCACAAAGGCGGTCTTTTTCCTTTCCACCCGGCATACCAAGGGCGATGACAATTTCGCAGTTTTTCTCCTCGATCAGTTTCTTGCAGGCAACCGGCAGGTCCTTGATCCCGGGAACCGTCACCCGCTCAATGCTCACGCTGGCATGCTTTTTCAGCTCTTCAATGGCAATTTTACCCATATTTACTCGTGCGAAGGTGGTATCGGCGACACCGACCTTCATCCGAGCACCTCGCAGGCGGCCTCCAGGCCGTTGCTTTCTATCTTAAAACCCTGTTTCCTGAGCGCATGTTCTGTTGCAGCAAGGGTCGCAAGGATCTCCGGCACACCAATAGAGCCCATGTTACCAATCCTGAATATCTTCCCCTTGAGCTGGTCCTGTCCCCCTGCCATCTCGATCCCCATTTTCTTGACCGTTCCGCGAAGATCGCTGTCTTTCACCGACTCAGGGATATTGATAGCAGTTACCGTGTTGGAGAATGCATGCAGGCTGTCGACCTTCGGGAACATGGAAAGTCCCCATGCCACTGCAGCAGCCCTCACGGCCTTTGAAAGTTTCCTGTGCCGCTGTACACGGTTATCGAGCCCTTCTTCCTCAATGATCAGGCATGCTTCCCTGAGTGCGAGAAACAGCGGAACTGCCGGTGTATACGGGGTCTCCATCGGTGTTGAACCCGCACTTTTCCTGTATGCCGCGAGGTCGAGATAGTAGGGGGGATTCTTTGTATACCGTTCCCATGCACGGTTGCTGACCGAGATTGCAGACAACCCTGCCGGCGCCGCGAGACACTTCTGTGACCCAACAAGCGCTACGTCAACACCCCATGTATCAGATTCAACCGTATCCCCGGCAATCGATGTAATCCCGTCCATGAGGAACAGGGCATCGTATTTTCTTGCGAGTTTCCCTACCGCTTCGGCCGGGTTCAGGATACCGACCGAGGTCTCGTTATGAACCAGGGTGACAACTTCAGCACCTGCCTTGAGCCGCTCTTCAAGGGCAGCGAGGTCGAGAGGGGTCCCCCATGGTGAACCGATCTCCGTGGCCTTCCCATACCTTCCGGCAATTTTTAAAAGGCGTTCGCCGAATTTACCGTTTACCAGGCAGGCAATTTCCTTGTCCCTGCCAAAGTTGGCTACCGCTGCCTCCATTGCTGCCGTGCCGGAGCCACTGATCACAAAGAGTTCATTTTTTGTTCCGAAGCAGGTCTTAAGGACCCGGGCACAGTCTGCATAGACCTGACCGAATTCGGCCCCCCGGTGGTTGATGGCCTGGCGCATCATCGCATACCTGACCCGTTCCGGCA
>JBAXTR010000231.1:0-3729 GCA_037130095.1 Methanomicrobiales archaeon | reverse complement strand
ACCTTTCGGCATGGCGATACGTGGACACCAATACAATTTCAGGGTCGGCATCATCAGGAAAGATATATTGTAAGCGGCGCCACGAAGGATTTTTTTTATCAATGTACAACTCGCATTTCGGGTGATAAGGCATTTTTTGGCCGATACTATCTTTTTTCTGTACTATGATTTCACAAATTTCATTAAACGCTTTCCAGAATTGGATATCAATGCGGATTTCATTCCTTCCATAATAATTCCAGTCGTTGATCTCGTAATAAATTGAATTATTTGGCCTGTTATCTGTTTTTTCCCAAGCCGGGTAAAAATATCTGAATTGCTTTGGATTTTGACTATTACTAAATTCACGTGATTGTAGACCTGGAAAATGTGTCGTTCTTTGATTAAATGCATAGGAAACCGGAGTCGATTTATCAATGGATTTTTCTTGGAAAGCCGGGGTTGATGGTTTTTTAACTTTGGCAGGCAGAATTTTTTCAGCGTGGGGCAATCCAGGATTTTCCATAAAATGTTCAAGATTTTTTTTAATGGCCTCGCAATGTGATGGAATATCAGTAAATATTTCTACAAATGCCTGATCTCCCGCTGGTAGATTCGGTATAATAATTTTTTTCCCAGGTATTGCAATTTTTTCCTTTTTCGTTCCTTTTGTAGATGTACTGATTCCTTTAGGGAAACCCCAATAAACCCCGCTTATCCACTCATCAGTTACAGGATGATTATTGATGAACTTCACACTTGCGAATACCGGACTATCCCAATGAGCGGATTCCAGTCCCATCCCTTTCCTGACAAAATCGGTGACACCTTTCCCTTCAAATTTATGGATGAGATTTAGAATAATATCGAAAGCATGATTATTTTTCATATGGTTCTGGTGACCGGCGTAGATATCATAGCAGACTGCGAGATAATACCGAGTACCGTTAAGAGAGAAAAACCGGGACATTCCGCATTCAGCATCTGCGAATTCTGACTTGACCAATCCAAATTTTTTATCGTCCGTCGTTGGACAATGCTTTCGAGCGATAGATAAAATATTTTTCTTATCAACAGCTATTGCTACCTGATCACGATCATTCTCTTCAGCATCCTGGTATCCATCAATTCCTGCAGCAATCACGATATTTGCATCGTATTCAGTCAGCGAATTTTGGATCAAACCTGAAATTTCCTGATAAAATGGTTCATCAATTCTGTTACCACCTGTGTTAAAAAATCCGGCAGGGAACAAAATAACTCCGTCGCCGGGTGTTTCCTTCAGAATTTTGGCCACAATAACATTGAGTTCTTTCACCCTATCCGGGTTCAAACCAGGATCTTTTCCACTGTTTGTCTCAAGTGTGACGGTAGCAATCCAGTTTGAAATTGGGTTGTGGTCCACTCCTTTCTTAATTTGGGATATCTTTTCAATTTCAGAATTTTCACTCATCCAATGACCCCCACTTTGCGAATTGATGTAATACTCAAGTTCATCCAAAAATACTGGATCATATTGTTCTCTCACATGATCTGAATTCCATAAACCAGATTCCTGGATTTCGCTCTTTTTACATGACAACCCTAACCAGGAAGAAGAAGGAATATCGGGGCATCCATTTAGTACGCTGAGTAAACCGATGGAGTTACGCTCTATATACTTACGTCTGCTCCCTGGTCCCGGTTCATCATCAATGGAAACATACAGGAATGGCATCTTGCCGATGTATTCACTGACATCCCGTTCAATATCACGTTCGTTATCCCGGATATCCCGGTGGGCTGAATTCCCCTGACCCCAGGTCCCAACTGCAGATTCATTGAATTCTTTTCGTTTTATCAATGCAGAGCCAATCAATAACCGAAATACCGATCCACGATGATTTCCATCTCCTTCGACATGTCCCCGATGAGTTATCAATCGGGACCAGAGTGTTGCTTTGGAACCTAGCGATACTGCATGAGTCCCAACACGGACAACCCGAAATGTTTTCCCATCTGTTCTAAATTCACCTGGTTCAAAAAAGAAGTACACCCCCCGGTTTGGCCAGTTCATCGTCCCATGACATTGAGATAAATAGCGATAGCCCCCCACCTTCTCCTTTAACTGATTCATCAGATAATAGAACCGATCGAGGTCTTCAACCCTGGATTTATGAGCATTTTGGATCATATCATCTTCCCCGGAAACGATTCATATTTTACCATTAGCACCAGAACACGGGATAAAACATAATAATTGTTCAGACATAATTCCTCAAAAATGTTTATACCCGGCTGTTGATATCAGCGGTAATCGGATTAAGTCTCAATGCCGGATGACTGCACCCTTTATTTCCCCATGCGGTAAAAACTGCCATTTCCACATCGCGGGCACGCCAAGGGAAATTGGTTGCTGCTGACAATTTTTTTGCCATATGCCGGGTCCATCGAATCCAATGAAGGTAAAACGGAAAATCATTCATATGTAACGTGGTATAAGAAAAATTTCCATCAAAGTTTGATCGGATCAGTTGGGGGCCGGTTGTATCAACACGATTATGGGAAGCCAATTCTGAATTAACCCACTTTGCAACCCGTGTATCGACCATTGGATAATTGTTGGGATCAAGAAATGCGGGAAATGTCGCTATTGTTGCAATAGCGGTTGTACTAAAATTAAAACTTCTTCGAAAATTCTCAAAATCTCGCTCTGATTCTGATTGCATGAATTTTTTTGCTTTTTCAGTGAGGGTAATTGGATCTACTATTCCATTTGCAGTCATATTTCGAATAATGACCTTTGTTGTTTGGACTGCGATTTTCTTCTGACTGTATAATTTCCAGAATACAACTTCAAACCAGGGTTCGATCTCATGCGAATGCAGCCTGAAATAATTCTCAAATTCAATGGTTGATGCTCTGTCTCCCGAAATAACCTTTTTAAAATGCATTGGATATTCTGAAAACGGTTGGTATTCAGAAAGATTAACCGGGTAGGAGTATTTCTGAAGAGATTTCATCCAGGTCTCAGGCATCCTGGACCACCCCTAGTTTCATCCGCTTCATTGTCATAAGATCGGTTAGATTAGGGATTACCACACGATGCTCCTTGAATGGTTCGGTATTGATCTTTGCGACATCCTGGATATCCGAGAGTGTGTAATCAATTGCATACGGATATTTTAACTTTAAATCAATGTCCTCTCCAGTAAATCCTTTTGTATAACACTTAACCGTGGCTGTAAATCGCGTGAGGTCACCGATTTTAAATGCATTAGCCCGGTAAAATTCCTCGAATTCTATGGTAGAGAGATGGTCGGTGAGAAGACGGTACTGGGCATCACGAATATACTTCATTACCACCTTTGTTCTCAAACCACGCTTCGATACAAATTGCTTATAACCACCAAATGTGGCATAGAATGTCGTTCTAATCCCCTCCAGTGGTTGAAGGTCGGTTCTTAATCTTGGCACTTTTTTCACCAAAATAAGAAGGAACGGGTTATAATGTTAAGTATTAATACATTAACATCATTAGCATTAATTGTTGGAATGTGATATTTATGGCGCAAATTGAAGAAGTTGTCCATATTATTCCTCTTGGCCATGAGTATGATCGAGCGATAAGACCGTTTGAGACCCGAACTGCAGATAGAATTTATGTTCTCACTGTCACGGACCGGCAAAAATATGCCGCAGACATGATTGAAAGACAGGAATATTTCACAAAAAAAGTTGTAAATTTTCTAAAATCAAAGCATTATCAGG
>JBAXTR010000230.1:0-3732 GCA_037130095.1 Methanomicrobiales archaeon | reverse complement strand
GGAAAGTAGTATTTAATAGCACATTCGCCCAATGTAATTGGTACTTCCCGGATGGATCCGCACGGGCGGACCATCATAGAATTCAGGATTTTCACCCCTGGTGTGGTCCTGTATCCATCAACAGGGCAGCAAACGGGATTGCGGTATCCCCCTGATCAGGATAAAAAATAACTGGAGAATGAGTTTATGGTTGAATTTAAAGTAGTCTTATCAGACCCTAAAAACGGACAATCCCACAAGGTTGATGTCAGCGGTGGCGCGGCAGCGTTTCTTATGGGCAAACATGTTGGTGACGAAGTAGATGCGACATCCCTTGGCATTGCCGGGTACAGGATCAAGATCACAGGTGCATCCGACAGGAACGGCACTCCTGCAAAGCAGAACCTCCCGTTTGCGGGACGGAGAAAACTGCTGCTGGCAGGCGGTGTAGGATTCCACCCTGTAATGGATGGAGAACGTCGCAGGAAACCAGTCCGTGGAAACGAGATTACCGCAGATTTTGTCCAGATAAATGCAAAGGTCATCACATACGGCGAAAAAGCCCTCGAGGAGATCTTCCCGAAGGCAGCGCCCGCCGAAAAGGCAGCATAAATCAATACTTTTTTAAAAGGTTTTCTTTCAGGGCAGCAATGTGTTCATCAACAGGGACACCATAGCGCTTTGCAAGAATTACTATGGCAGCTTCCGGCCTGAGCAGGTCGTCAAAATCCTTTGATTTCATCCGGTTCATCTCTGCAATGATTCCGGTCTCCTGTTTACCGCTTGATTGTACCACCCTGTCAACCAGCGACTGGACCGGGTCGTTTAATTCAAAAACCGACTGGGATGGCTTGAACCCAATCGGGATCTCCACCGACTGGATATCAAATTTCGGTGCGAGCATATCGCCATCATATCCAACGAGTCCTTCGTCCAGCGCCCGTTTCAGGATGACGTTGGCCTGCTCGATACTCATCCATTTCCGGTCAAATGCAAGGTAATAGACAACCTCATTTTTCTTGAGCCGGTCTTTCCTCGTATGCCGGAACGGTGCTGCGATCGTTGTTATCAGGCTCAAACCCGGACCCCCTTCAATATTGCTGAATATCTCATTAACCTGCACCAGAAACCCTGTTATTCCATGTAATATCTGCCGCAACTGCTATCAATTCATTGGTGTTTTGAAGTTGCGTTTTAGCTTAACATTTCTCGACCTGCGTTGCTTACACCTGCCCGGGAGCAGGGAATAACTCCGGAGGATCCCGGATGATGCTCTGCGTTGTAATGAGAATAAAATCTGACCCGGTGAACCGGGACGTCAAAAAGCCTTAAAAAAGAATTATTCGATCAGAATGGCATTAATTACACCATTCTGTCCGGGGCGGCTGATAATACGTGCGCTACCGATTTCGGTGTGAATAATTGCACCTTTGGTCAGGAGGTTCCGCCGGACATAGTTGGGGTTTGCCCCGTTCTTCTCTACCTTTTCGATCTTAACTTTCTGTGCCTTCCCGGTTGAACGAGTGGATACGGTTGCATAGGTCGCCCTTAATGCACGGATCTTCTGGTTCCCGCCAAATGTGCGGACAAGTCTGATCCTGTCTACGCCAATATGAGTATCTGCGGGTCCTGAACCGATTTCTGCTCTTCGTTTACCCTGTGCAGGCCGGTACCTTCCACCGGTTGCCTGCCTGACTGATCTTCCTTGCCAAAGCATTGTAATAGCCCCTGTTACGATATCATCGCCGGAATCCTTCCCTGCGAGAGTGCTCTAAATATTGCCTCCGGTTCTATATATGTTGAACTGATCACCGGAGTATGGCTTCGAGGAGGGGTGCGACCCCGTCCCCGGTTTTTAAGTTTGTCCGGAACACCTGCATTCCCGGGTTGTACCGGAGCATGTCCCGTTCCATCCGGTCGAGATCCGCACCCACCAGCGGCGCAAGATCCACCTTGTTTATCACACCAATCTGGCAGCCCCGGAACATCATCGGGTGCTTGTTTACCACGTCGTCACCCTCCGTTGAACTCACGACCACGATGCGTTTTTCGGCACCAAGCCGGAAATCCGTGGGGCAGACCATGTTTCCAACGTTTTCAATAAATAGCACGTCAATCTGCCCCAGGGGCAGGTGGTCAATGGCATGCTCGACGATATGGGCATCCAGGTGGCATTCCTTACCGGTGTTCGCGTTCACCGCCGGGATCCCCAGGGCTACAATTCTTTTAAAATCATCGTCACCGTACACATCGCCCGCAATAGCGCCAGCCTTTAATCCCTTTCCCCAAAGGAGTGGGGCCATCCGCTCGATCAGGGCCGTCTTGCCGGACCCGATAGCCCCGAGCAAATCAAAAGCCCGGACCCCGTGCTCCCTGAGATGGGATGAATTAGCGTCGGCAATGCTATTATTGACGTCGTATACATCTTTCTCAATTCTGACGTCGATATGGTGCATGCCTATTATGTTTCCTCCGACATTGTTTATAGGTTCACTCTCAAACATATGAAATCATGAAAGGAGCGTGCATTCTTTATCCCTGCTATTTCAACGCGAGCCTGGAGCGCCAACAGGGGAGGAAAGTGCCACTGTCAAAGGCAATAAAAAATCCCACACTTGTTGACATAGAAAACTCCCTGAAAAAAAATGGTCTGAAATTTCTTGCCGAACAGAAGCATCACCCCGGCCACTGGTATAAGCGGGAGGGACGTGTCGTGGTAACCTGGGACAAATCGAAACCTGAATTACTGAAACGTGTATGTGCAAAACTGGAGGCCAGGAAATGACCGGGCTCTACGACCTCCATACCCACACCCTCCTCAGCGATGGTGAGATGCTACCGATTGAGCTGGTCCGCCGGATGTCCGTCATCGGGTATACGATTGTGGCAATTACGGACCATGTCGACGCTACGAATACCAGGTCAGTAGTTGAAAACCTGCATTTATTACGTGCTTCTGCGAGCCATTTCGGCGTCCAACTCCTTTGCGGGGTAGAGATCACCCATGTACCTCCTGTTGAGATCCCGGCACTTGCCGAACTTGCGAAGAATTCAGGCGCAGATATTGTGCTGGTGCACGGGGAAACACTTGTTGAACCAGTCGCACCCGGGACAAACCATGCTGCCTGCGCCTGCCAGCTGGTTGATGTACTCGCCCATCCGGGTCTTATTCTTGCCTCTGATGTGAAGTTAGCGGCTGAAAACGGGCTTGCCCTTGAACTGACCGCCCGTGGTGGTCACAACCGTGCAAACGGGCATGTGGCAAAACTGGCAAAGGAATACGGATGCACGCTCGTAGTGGATTCTGATGCCCATGCCCCGCATGATATCCTTGACGAACGCGCACGGATTTCAATTGCGAGGGGTGCGGGACTCGATGAGCAGGAATCCCGGCAGGTAACATCTTTAAATATCAAACAATGGTTATCCCGGTGACTTTTCTTAAATCTATATTTAAAATTTTACAACAACCTTTTATACTACGACTATCTACATATATAGATTGCTAAATCATTCAGCTGTACAAATCAGCTGCCCGGCGTTCTATCGAGGTAACTTCTGTGAGAGTAATTGGTCGCGCTCTGAATAGATATGGCCGGCGGATGCTGATCGTGCAATGTGATGCTGCACAACTCCCCCGTTTATACAGCGAGGTTATTGACAGGCGGATGAAACCCGTAGGAAAAATTATGGACGTCTTTGGAAAGGTCTCGTCCCCTTACGCGGTTGTCCTCTGTCGTAACCCGTGTGAAA
>JBAXTR010000023.1:0-14237 GCA_037130095.1 Methanomicrobiales archaeon | reverse complement strand
ACCTCAGTCTTCATCCAACCCTCCTCTCATGATAATAGTACATTTTAGGAAAAACACTCTTAAATGTGTTGTTATTTATTTCAGCAAAAAAAGAGAAGAATCAGGCCATCGGGGAAAAAATGCCCAATTTTGGCTTAATAAAAAAACCAGACCTCATTACATGGATTTTTTGTGGGTCACGGACACCCTTTGCAGCTATTGCCAATAGCGTAACATTTTCAGGCTGACGGTGGGATCGTTGGGAAAGAGTAGTTAATCAGTGATACGGTGTAGTTCTTTTCCCGGCCTTCCATAATTACCCCACCCCTGACTGCACGAAGTATAAGTCCGGTGAATTCTCCTGCAACACAGAGAACGTCCTGTTCCGGATGCGTACCGCGTTCGATTGAGCAACTCAGCCGGATAATGTCTCCTACAGAGACCACATACCTGAGGCGCTTTGACCCGGGGTGCCCTTTGGGTAAGACCAACAGCGGGCACCGGTATGTCCTCACCAGTTCAAGGAGCATTATGGCAGGCTCCAACAGCCCACCTTCAGGTGCCGATACGACGATCAGGTCATCCGGGGATAACCCCTGGCAATACTCACTTTCTGTTGTCTCAATACAGATGCAAAGATCAGTTCCGGCTTTCCCGATAAGGAGAAAAGAATTACTGCCCTGGACGAGAAGGTACTCGTTCCCTGTTCCAAGGTTATGCTTCTTCGACATTATCTGACTGGCATGACGGGCATATAGGTTTTTTTCCTATTCCTTTGAATCGTTCGTGACAATCCCTGCAACGGTAATCCTTTCCCTTAATTCGTTCGGTAAACTCTACATCCATCGGGCCGCCAACACTGCACATAGTTCGATCACCTGTTCAATCCTTCATCACCTGAAGTATTTATTTTTATTCCTTTTCACAGTTATTTTGAAAATTGGCGCCCATATCTGCTGGAATATCCGGTTTTAGGATTTTTTGTTCAGAAAAATGTTACAGGACCTATGTAGGTCAGGAAAATTTTGAATACCATAGTTACTATCCGTCAAAGAAAGTTACGATTTTTTTGAAAATGATGATTTGCCCCGGCTCTATCTGCACATAAAAAGTAAATATGAATTGCAATTAAAGTGGGAAACCCGCCAGTTGCAGCAGGATAAGGATAAGGGCACCGGGTATTCCACCGAAAAGGCAGATAAGGAATGTCAGGGGTGTTATGGGAATGTCTGGTTTTCCGACTGCGCCGAGCACGTGAAAGTAATTCACAAAAAAAAGCAACAGCAGCCCAAGGACCGAATTAATAACCAGCTTCATGAGATTTTTAATGATAAAAAATCCTACCACGATCGCTACAATGAGAATAGTAATCAGAAAAGTGTAGCTGGAAAGAGGCACATCTGTCATTAATTATTAAAAAAACCGGATATCATAAAGTATTTTCGGTTATCGTTTTATTTCCGGCTTTTATGGAGTGGTGCCGGATTTTAGCAGGAATTTTTTTACGCAATTCTTCTCGATCTTCCCCAGTGGACCCACTTTTTCGTTTTTTATCCAATCTGGCAGGTTATGAGAAGCCGGGTTCACACGTCAGAAAAATTCTTCCTTAATTAAAAAGGTTAAGTCCCGATAATACGCTGCCCGTGCAAACGGACTTCCGGGAGGACCATGGAACCAATTACACGTTCCCCTTTTGCTATTCCCTCGATTTCTTTCAGCAGATCGAAGACATTTCCTGCATACATGGCTTTTCGTACGGGGTTTCCAAAGTCACCGTTTTCAATCCAGGACGGGTTGGAAATTTCAACAGAAAAATCACCACTCATCGGATTCGCGGTATGAGCACCGACAACATCATGCACATATATCGCCGGTTCATCCCATATATCGGAGCGTGGACCGTCAAATACCAGGTTATGGTAGCCAATCCCGGGCAATCCCCCATATCCTGAGCGTAATGCACTTCCTGTACTGCTCTTTCCATACCGGTAACCTGTTTTCAGGTCATACAGGAATTCCTTAAGGACACCATCTTTTACAATATCAACACGCCGGGTCGGGATACCTTCGGCATCCCACCAGGTGCTGCCCGGCCCGAATTTCCGGAAGGGGTCATCAAATATCGATATGTTGGTACCTGCCACTTCTTCCCCGATGGATTCTGCCAGCTTGGAACGACCTGCATGGACACTCCGCCCGTTAACGGCCGGAACAAACACATTCCCAAGTAACTGGGCTAATGCCATGGGTGAAAGGACAAGGCTATAATTACCGGTCGGAATGTCCTCACCTGACCTGCTGTGGTGTGCGAAAAATGCCGCCTTTTTACCTACCTGTACCGGATCGGCCGACATCGTGACTGACTGGTCAAATTCGTACCCTGTTGACTGGTCGCTGATTGCCTCAAGTGAGACTGAAACCATGGATTTTTTTACATTATAGCGGATGTCATGTGAATTTGCAAGCAGGAGAAAGCCAGTCGAGAGATCTGACGACCCGGACATGACATTTACAGGAAATTCCGCTGCCCCTTTAAGCATTTCATAGATGGCCTTCTCTGCGATTCCAGCCTCGATCCTGACCTCCGGGTCAAATGAAAGGAGTGGCTGTTCCTGACTGGAGGGTCCCGGGAGCCCGCCCCATTCCTGCGGGGTCGCGAGTGTCCCGCTTGAAACAGCCGCATCGAGACATTTTCTCCACGCTGCTGGATCACTGGTCCCCGATGACCCGATCCGCCCGTGGTTTATCGTCCGTATACCAAGACCCAGGGATTTTGAACCGGTAGCAACACCGATTTTTGTCTTCTTAAGCTCGGCTGATACCGACTCACCGCCGGTAATATATACCTCGGTCTCTTCAACCAGGAGTTCGCCAGCCCTGATAATAGTGTCAATCAGGCACGCAAGGTCATCTGTTGAAAGGATCTCACTCGGTGCCACTGCCACCCACCACCGCATTACGGAGCATGATATAGGGTGCCCCGTCACTGACCGGGACACTCTGGCCTCCTTTGCCACAATATCCCTGGGACATTTTCCGCTCTTTCCCGCACATTTCAATTGAATGGAGGGTGGAAAGGATCTCCCCGGACAGGGATACGTCCCTGACCATCCCTTTTTGCTCACCCTTCTCAATTAAAAACCCGTATTCGGCATTGAACTGGAATACCCCTCTCCCCGGGTCAACCTGTCCACCCCGTGATCCATAGAGAATTATCCCGCTGCGGATCCCTTCGAACATTTCATCAAGGGTCGAGTCCCCCTCCTCGATGAATGTATTGGACATCCGTACGAGAGGAGCTTCACCTGGCATTGCCCTCGCATGGCCGGCATCTCCCTGGCCCACTGAAGCAAGAGTTTCCCTGTTATGCAGGTACGAACCAACCATCCCCCGGTCAATTATTTTTGTCCTTCCTACCCTGACCCCTTCTGCATCAACCGGGTCAAAGCCGAATTCATGAAGTGAAGGGTCATCTACTATCGTAATGAGATCGCTCCCGATACGCTCGCCGATCTTTCCTGAAAGGACCGAATTACCTTCGTGAACGAGGTCGCCCTCGCTTGCATGCCCTACTGCTTCGTGGGCGAAGACACCAGAGAGTTCAGGGTCGAGTATTGCGTCCATCGTACCTCCGGCTGCCGACTTCGCATCAATGAGTGACAGTGCCCGTTCAGCTGCCAGCCTACCCATTTCCTGCTGGTGGCGGATGTTCAACCCATGGATTGAATGTAATCGTTCATACCCCATCTGGACAATCCCTTCACGCGATGCGACCGCCATGATATTGAAGCCGGACCTGCATATTTCAAATGAATATTCGTTTGCGCTACTGTCGACATAGGAGACCTGTTCTGCCCGTTCAATATACGTGGCACGTGTATTCACGATTCCCGGCAGTCTTGCGGATAACTCTATCTCTCCAAGAATACCGGTTTTTTCCTCAAGGCTCACACTCCGCGGGTCTTCTTTCATAGGGGGTACAGCCAGTATACCATGGGGTGCATCCGCCAGGGTAACCGGTTCCGTTGTAATATTTGCCAGTGATGCTGCAGATGAGAGCAGAGACTCAAATTCTTTTCCTTCCGGGGAAGAGTAATTATCGATTGTCAGTATTCCCCACCCGGAAGGGCCAAGCACCCGGACTACAGCAGTGCTGAAAAAAGAAGTTCCGGCCGATTCTATGACACAATTATCAATATCAATATGGGTTGTCTGGCCTTTTACATGCCGGACATCGAAATACCTGATGCCCCCGCTCATTTTCATACCAGTGTAGGGGATACAGGTGTTGTGTCGAGGACCCGGTTTGAGGTGGATGCTGCCATCTTTTTCAGCTTGGCAAGGAATCCTTCATTATTCTCAGGGACAAGGGCATATTTTAAAACATCCTCGATATGGTCAACAGGGATTACATCAACGATCGATTTGAACCGCTCTTCAATCAATACATCATCCACGTTCGACCGCGGGATAAGCACCATCTTGAGTCCTGCCTTGGCGGCAGCCTCGATCTTGAAGGTAACCCCGCCAACCGGGAGGACATCCCCACGGACAGACAGGGAACCTGTCATCCCTATGTCCTGGCGTACAGGTATCCCTTCAATCGCGCTGATTACTGCTGTTGCAACACTTACTGAGGCTGAATCGCCTTCCACGCCACCGTATGTGCCGATGAACTGGATATGGACATCCATGTTCTTGATATCTTTGCCGGTGAACTTCTTCAGGATCGCACTCACGTTCTTGATTGACTCCTGGGCAATCTCCTTGAGCATCCCTGTTGCGATGACACTACCGCTCGCTCCATGGGCAGGAGTGACCTCCGCCATGATTGGGAGGACTGATCCGGAATCTGTTCCCATTACCGCGAGGCCGTTCACCCGGCCAATCCTGGTACCTTCTATTACGGTGAGTTCATACTCCCGGTTACGCTTGATATATTCATCGGATACCTGGTCCTCAATGGATCTTGCCGTTATTTTCGCCGCAATTACGTGTTCAGCGGTTGTAACATCAACACCTTCCTGTCGTGCGAGGTCACCTGCAACACGGATCAGGCCACCCATGTCACGAAGCTTCAGGGTGAGATGGCCCTTGCGGCTTGACCTCCTCCGTGCTTCCCTGACGATCTCCTCAATGGCAGACCGGTCAAAATGCGGGATTTTCCCATCGTTCTTGATTTCCTGGGCGATGAACTTGATGTACTTCTCCCGGTTTTCCGGTGTATCGGGCATGCTCTCGCTCATGTAGACCTCATACCCGTATCCCCGTATCCTTGACCGTAATGCCGGGTGCATCCCCTGTATCGCATCGAGGTTACCTGCTGCGACCATGACAAATTTACAGGGAACGGGTTCTGTCCTTACCATTGCCCCGCTGGAACGTTCACTCTGCCCTGTAATCGGGAATTCCCCTTCCTGGAGCGCAGTAAGAAGGTTCTGCTGTGAATGGGGGCCTAATGTATTGATCTCATCGATAAAGAGCACGCCTTCATGCGCCCTGTGAATGGCGCCCGCTTCAACCCGGTCATGTGACGGGGTCTCAAGTCCACCGCTCTGGAACGGGTCATGTCGTACATCACCGAGCAGGGCTCCCGCATGTGAACCTGTTGCATCAACAAACGGGGCAACTGCATTCACATCGTTAGAAACAAGGAGCTTTGGTACCATGGCCTCCTCCCTTGGTGTTGCATAGCGCAGCGCCATGAATACAAAAGCGGCAGCAATAATCCCCATCAGCCATTGGAATGTGATAAACGCGTATCCGACGATCCCTATCATCAGGAGCAGCATCAGGGTATTGCGGAACTGGATCTTCTTGCGTGCTTCGGCCTTGTGAGCGGCAACTATCTGTTTCCCCCTGCTCGCCGGGACCGTCCGGATTACAGGGTTATTGTTATCATCTGAATTAGGATAGACGAGGATATCCTGGAGTTCTTCTTTCGGGAGTAGCTCTGCCATTGCCTTGGCAAGCATGGACTTACCTGTCCCAGGGCTCCCGATCATCATCACATGCCGCCTTTGTATTGCGGCCTTTTTGATGACTTCTACAGCGTGTTCCTGACCGATTACCTGGTCTATTAATTTGGCGGGCACTTCCACCTGTGAGGATAACTCTGTCTTCAGTTCTTCGGCAGGGTTGCTTTCATGCGACTCTGCTTCGATATTTGTGGTTTCCATCGTCAGATTTACCTCTTTCTCACGCGTAAGTACTGGTATAATTATTTCATGCTAGTTTAAGTACTTTCAGCATGAGGTAGCATGGGATGAAGGTTATCAGTACGGAGTATTCGCAGATTCTTGGTGCAGGGATCTCACAACGGCTTGGTGTGGGCCTGGTGGACGTAAAGTTCTCGAAATTTCCGGACGGGGAGTTGTATCTGAGAACGGGGACCCTTGATGAAGAAATGGTAATTGTGGGTTCGGTTACCGGCAGCGATGCACTCGTCCAGCTACTCCTCCTTATCGATGCATGCAACGAATCAGAGAACCGGCTTGTAATCCCTTACATGGGGTATGCCCGCCAGGACAAGCAATTCAAGCACGGTGAACCATTAAGTGCCCGTGCAATAGCCCGGGCTGTGGCAACCAGTGTCAGTTGTATCTGCACGGTGAACATACATGACGAAGATGTCCTGAGGCATTTCGGACTCCCTACAGTCAATGTCTCCCTGGGAAAAGACATTGGTACACACCTTAAATCAGGATTTAACAATCCCTTAATCCTTGCACCCGATGATGGTGCACGGTATTTTGCCGAGCAAATCGCAGAATCCGGTAACTGGGAATTTGACCAGTTGGAAAAGACCCGGATATCAGGGGAATCGGTAAGGATGGACCCGAAAACCCTCCGGACGACAGGAAGGGATGTCGTGATTGTTGATGACATTATCTCCACCGGTGGAACAATTGCTGCCGCTGCCGGAATGTTGTACGAACAGGGAGCAAAAAGTGTTCATGCTGCCTGCGTCCACGGGGTGTTCACCGGTGGCGCCTATACCCACCTTGCAGCAGCTGGGATAAAATCGGTAATCTGCAGCGATACGATAGAGCGGGCATGCAGTGTAGTATCTGCTGCAGGAATTGTGTCGAAGGCACTATCGGAATGTTAACAATAGACGGGTCTGTCCTTGAAGGCGGAGGCCAGATCGTCCGTACTGCGGTCGCGTTATCTGCAATCACCGGTACACCTGTCACTATCCATACCATACGGGCAGGGAGAGAAAGCCCGGGCCTGAAAGCCCAGCATATAGCCGCTATCCAGGCTGTTGCGAAAATATGCCATGCCCGGTGCAACGGCCTTGTTCCCGGCAGCGACCGGGTGGTATTCATACCAGGTGATCCCGTCAGGGAGAATATTCAGATCGATATTGGTACTGCCGGGAGTATTACTCTTGTTATCCAGGCCTGGTTACCGGTTGCCCTGCACGTGGGGGGTACGGTTACTATTTCGGGAGGGACTGAAGTCCAGAACAGCCCTACAATAGACTATGTTGAACACCTTCACCTGCATTTCCTTGAACAATATGGTGCCGCTATGACGATGACTATCATGGAGCGGGGATATTATCCGGAAGGTGGCGGACGAGTCAGGCTGGAAGTCCGTAAACCAGTAGAGATCGAGTCTCTTACCCCATTAACACGAGGAGATCCAGAGCCTGAACTTTACTCGTGCTCATCCCAACTACCTTCCCATGTTGCAGAACGACAGGCAGAATCCGCAAGGGTTTCCCTGGGAGATATCGGGAAGAGGGCAAAAATCCATACAGATATCCGGCACGGACCAGGGACAGGGAGTTCGATCACAGCGATCTGCGGCGGGAAGGGGGCATCTGCGATAGGGAGGAGAGGTTTACCTGCGGAAACCGTCGGAAAAACTGCGGCCAGGGGGTTGCTGGAAGAATTGGAAAAACCAGGCGTAACCGATCTTCACCTTGCCGATCAGCTCCTCATCTATCTCGGTCAGTACGGGGGGTCCTTTACTGCCACGGATTGTTCCCTCCATGCCAGAACCGTATGTTCGGTCCTTGACCTCTTCGGTTTCCCGGTGAAAGTGGAACGACATGAGGGGGTTGTTTTCTGCGCATGATTTACATCCTGGATTCTTCGGTGTTTTTTTCTGATTTCCCGGTTGAATTCCCTGCATATACAACACATTCAGTGGTGGCCGAGCTCATCGACCTGCGTTCAAAATGCCGGTATGAGGTGTTCCTTGCATCAGGTCTTATCGTGAGACAACCAGGGCAGGAGTTCCTTGGACGTGTAAATGAGGCAGCAGGCCGGACAGGTGATGTCTCAGTCCTGTCACCCACGGATTTCGACCTCCTCTCCCTTGCCCTTGAATTTAACGGCACCATTGTCACGGACGATTTTGCGGTCCAGAATGTTGCACGAAAGCTCGGCATTTCCATCATGCCAATACACCAGCGGTCTGCGCGAGAGAGGGTTTGGAAATTCCGTTGCTCAGGATGCGGGCGTTATTTTCCAAAGACCGGTGAATGTCCTGTCTGCGGCTCGCTCATCAAAAGAAAACTTAAATAGATAGCTGGTCACCTCTGTTCATGTCATCCCTCGATGAGCTGATTAGAAAGGCAAAAGAACTCCTCTCCGAAGGTCACAGTCCGGGTCAGATCGCCGATGAACTGTCACTCTCCATGGAGACTGTCACCTGGCTTCTTACCCAGGTGAAAGGCGCAGACATACCAAAGGATGTGCATATCGACTGGACCAGTGTAAGCGGGGAGGCAGCACTCCTGGCAGCGATATCAGGCATGATGCTTACCCGGCTCCAGTGTGCACATGGCATTTCATCCGCCTGTTCATGTGAATCCGATGAGAGGCCGGCAGTTATCGTTGGGATAGCACTGTCGGGAATTCCCCTTGCCACTCTGATGGCGGCATCGCTGGATGCAAAACTCGCTATTTACCACCCGGCTAAACAGAGTTCGAGCGAAAAACCGGTCGGGTCGATGAGTGGTAATTTCGCGACGGTGAAAGGGGAGTCATGTATTATCGTCGATGATGTCATCACCTCTGGAAATACCATGAGGGAGATGGTCAAATACTTAAGAAAACATGGGTCAACCCCGACCGCAATCCTTGTGATATTCGATAAGCGCGGTATCAGTGACATTGATGGGGTCCCGGTGTATAGTCTCTTCAAAATCTCACGTATTGACTGACAGGGGATCAACCCGGATCCCTATATAGAATACCTTATATAGAAGTTCAATTCCATCTTTTTACCACATTGGAGGGTTCACTATGTTAGCCGGACAACAGGTAATAATTCTTAGACAAGATGTAGAGCGAAATCGAGGCCAGGAGGCCCAGCGCTCCAATATCGTTGCAGCAAAGGCCATTGCAGGAGCCGTAAGGACAACACTCGGCCCACGTGGAATGGACAAAATGCTGGTCAGTTCTACAGGCGATGTGGTGATCACAAACGATGGCGCCACTATCCTGCAGGAGATCTCAGTGCAGCACCCGGGTGCCAAGATGGTCATCGAGGTAGCAAAGGCACAGGACGATGAGGTAGGAGACGGGACAACAACCGCCGTCGTACTTGTCGGTGCACTGATGGAACAGGCAGAGCTGATGCTCGCCAAGAAAATCCACCCGACGGTCATAGCCCAGGGGTACCGGTTAGGAATGGAAAAGGCCCTTGAAATTCTCAAGGATCTTTCAGTAAAGGTCGACCCCTTTGACCGGAAGACTCTGTTGAAGATCGCTGATACTGCGATGACAGGGAAATCCATCGAGTCAGTCAAGGGAAAACTCGACGGCATTGTCGTTGATGCAGTGATGGCAATCGCAGAAAAATCCGGCAATAAAGTACTTGCCGATGAAGATAATGTCATGATCAAGAAGCAGAAAGGCGCCTCTATGGACGATGCCGAATTGATCAAGGGTATCGTTATCGATAAGAAGCGTGTCAACGAGGCAATGCCAAAGCGGATCAAGAAGGCAAAGGTCGCACTTGTCGCCAGTCCTTTCGAGATCAAAAAGACGCAGGTCAAGGCCAAGATCAAGATCACTTCCAGCGATCAGATGGATGCATTCGGCCTCCAGGAACGCGAGACACTGAAGAAACTTTCAGATGCGGTAATCTCGAGCGGGGCAAATGTACTCCTCTGCCAGAAAGGAATTGCGGACCCGATCCAGTTCTACCTTGCAAAGGCAGGCGTCCTCGCAGTCGAAGACGTTGCTGAAAGCGACATGAAAAATGCAGCCAGGGCACTTGGTGCCTCGGTCGTCAATAAGGCAGAAGACCTTGTACCTGGTGTGCTCGGCTCTGCAGAACTTGTTGAAGAATCAGACGACATCGATATCATCAGGATCGAAGGGTGCAAGAACCCAAAGACAACCACCATTCTCCTCCGGGGGACCTCAGACTACCTCCTCGATGAACTCGAGCGTGCAGTCGTAGACGGCACCCGCGTAGTTATGGACACCATGGAAGATGCTAGTTTCGTGGTTGGAGGAGGGGCTGTCGAGACAGAACTCGTCCTGAGGATCCGCGATTATGCATCAACCGTCGGGGGACGGGTGCAACTCGCAATTGAGGCATATGCAGCTTCCTTTGAAGTAATCCCACTCACTCTCGCAGAAAACTCAGGTTACAACATGATTGATAAACTTGTCAACCTGAAAAATGCCCATGCAAAGGGGCAGAAAAATGCAGGTCTGAATGTGTATAACGGCGAAATCATCGATATGTTAAAAGAGGGAGTCATCGAACCATCCCGGTCAAAGCGCCAGTCAATCCAGAGTTCGGCAGAGTCCGCGATCATGCTCATACGGGTGGATGACATGATGATTACCCAGAACAGGGCTCCCGGCGGCGGAATGCATTAATCTGAATAAAAGCATGAGGATTAACCCCCTCTTTTAATATTTTATTATTATCGCGGATTAATCACCGGGGATTATCAGTATTGCAGGATAATTATTCCGATATCCTTATACGAAATCCGGTAAAAAATATCACACCAATTTTTGTTGCCGAGGTAGTCTAGTCCGGGAAGGCGGTAGCCTCGAAAGCTACTGGCGCCCTGCGCCTCGGGAGTTCAAATCTCCCCCTCGGCGTTTTGATTATGTACTTTAGATCCCTCAAACAGCGGACATTCCGTGACACAGAGGCTGCAGGGGATCGTTGCAATTCTTGCAATCCACGGTGCAAATGGGGCAGCACAGGTAAGTAACGTCTTCCGCCCAAGTATCCACAATACAAGTGGTACAAGAGGTGGAAATATCCAGGTCCTCACGGTCCGGCACCGGAACACATCGACGCCTTCCGGTCCGAACGCACTCCCGGGGCACACCTTAATACATCGTCCACACCCTGTGCAGGGTACGGAATCCGGACCTCCTGTCAAAGCCGGTATTTCATCTCCAGGTATAGATTCCGGGACAGGCCTGCTGGTGACAACCCCGCTTAACAATAATCGTGGGCCGTACTGGGGAGAGAGAAGAAGGGAACTTTTCCCTATCGACCCAAGTTTACCTGATAAAGCAACACTCTTCAGCCGGACGAGTCCCTGGACATGCCGATCACGAATTCTGACGGGAAGGTAAAGCGGAACTGGTCGGGTCTGAAAATGTTCCTCATTCAGGCACCTGGCAAGCCTGATTGCAGAATTATCCAGCGCCTCGGCAATCCGGAGCATGACCCGGGTCTTATCTTTGGCAGTCGATTTATAGGCAGGAGCCGGGACTTCCTTTCCAAATACAATAACAGAGCTGGCTCCAGGAAGCAACTCCAATACATCCCTCCGGTCAGCATCCGTGAGACTGACAACGCTTACTTCAGAGAAAACATCTATTCCCTCCTCATTAAAAAAAGCCCTTATATCCAATCCCATTACTCCTCATCACCCATTTGATGGGTTCCCTCTTCAGAGTTTCCCCGGGTAAGGAATAACAGAAAGCCATTCCGGTATCCTGATAATGAGATTATATAAGTGCCCCCCATTTGTCCGGATGCAGTTCCATCATATACGGTTCGAAAATAATATCCCAACAGGGTTTAATTTTTCGACTTTTAAGGATTAGTTTTTTATAATTGTGGTAACAACGCTAATTCCGATGTTATTTCGCCATATTACCAGGCCCATTAAAACTCGTCCGGTACGGGAAGTACTTGGTAAGCGGCTGCTGTTTTTCGTAACATTAACCAGATAACCCAGCAACTACATTCTGGCCTTTCCGGTGCAGAATCCCATAAAAACCTAAATATTTCATAGTAATGTTATACCCTTCACATTTGCAATTACGAGGTGAATCATGACAACGAAATCAAAAGAACGTAATAATGGATGGTTCAGCCAGTTCGCGGGGACCTCGCTAATCTATCATATCATGGCGAACGTCATGAACGGAAAAGACAGGGAAGAGAGGATCAGGGCGGTGAAATCACTCGGGGAACGGGGAGACCCAAGGGCTGTGGTAACCTTAATGAACTGCTGTGACGACCCTGACCCGGAGATCCGGACTCATGCAATCGACGCCCTTTCCCTACTTAGGAGCGGAAGGTCTGTTCCCACGCTTATCAGGCACCTGGATAATGATAGCGAGTTGCCACAGACCCGCCAGAAAGCTGCAATGGCGCTGGCAGCAATCCATAGCCACAGTGCAATCGAATGTCTTATGGACCATGTGGATAATGAAAACGAAGACCCTGCTTTGAGGGAATACATTGCTGTCCTTATTGGAGGAAGAGAATACCAATGAGGAGTTAGAGTTAGGGAGTAAATTTTTTTCAACCGGAAATGGTAATGTTACCAACAGGTACGAACCGGTTCAAAGAGTAACGGGATTTTTTAACCTCCGCATCAACCATCCTGCATCAAGTGATTCTTTTCATAAACCCGGTATAATAACCAGAACATCTTCCGTGGATTACCGCATTGATTGATTTTATCCTGGCCTGGGAGACCAATTTCAGATAATTAGAGGATTCTGCGGACCTATAACTGGGAAATAAATTATGCTTTACAGATCCTTATGCAACCGAATTCCGATAACAAAAAAATAACATAACAAAAGAGCCACATACCTCATTATATCCGTCGTGGTGATTGTTGTTTCACTCATCCCCATTCCTTACCAGATAATTGCGTTAACCCAGGAAAGAAACAGCCTGTTTGAGTACCCGCCGGACCGCCTCGCGGGAATCATCAGGGACATCGGGTTTGGGTGCATGGGCTGTTCACGTTGCTGTACACGGGAATTCAATGGCCACGTTTTTTTACTCGATCATGATGTAACGATAGTTAAAACAATCGAACCCGGGGCCCTTGAGCCTGCCCCGTACCCGGAATTCTGCGACCAGAACGGGATATTTTATGTTTCAGGGTATGCGTTGCGCACGAGAGGTGACCCCAAAGGGTCATGCTGGTTCCTGGAAAACGGCCGGTGCCGGATATACGACAAGCGGTTCTCAATCTGCAGGGTTTATCCTTACATGCTCCACCGCGAACCTGATGAAATTGGAAAAATCGACTGGAGACAGCTGTCAGGATTAAATGAACATGGGGAATATCACCATGAAATTTCCATCGAAGAATGTAACACCATCGCACGGCAGGTAAAAGAATATGAAAATGCCATCCTCACACAGGAGATCTCCTTTCTGGAATTTATCCGGGAATATTTTGCAAAACACAATCTCCGGCATATTCAGAAAGTGTACGACGACAGGATGAGGCGGTTCTTAAAAGGAGAGACCATCACTGTTATGGTGTATTATGCAGGTCAGCTCGAGACGAACCAGATGAAAAAAACACATTGAGAACCACTTTGGGATATTCCCGGTTGTTATTCCGGCACCCAAGGGTCAAAGCCCGAAGAATACACATGACAGGAAAAAAACCTTTTGGTGAGGCTGGATACGAAATTAAGTTTGGTACTGATTTAGGATCTTATGAACAAAATCTGTCGGGATTAAAGAAGTATTTGAATTTATAAAAAAAAGGCTCTGTTGAAACACACATGAACGTGGTGTTCACACCCGCACCATGAAAATGTCCTTTCTAAATCTCTACGTATTAGCGTTCGTTTAAACAGTTTCATGGGAAACCCTCTCAATTCTATTTCCAGATTAGATTATTCCAATATTTAGTCACGCTCGTGGGACTCCGCCCCGCCGCTGTTGCGACCCCGGTTGGGTAGGGAATAATCTCCAAATCTCTCAAATTTTCTTTAATCCCAAAATTAAACCCTGCGATGAATATCTTATCGGGGTGGGGCAGGGAGGGG
>JBAXTR010000229.1:0-3754 GCA_037130095.1 Methanomicrobiales archaeon | reverse complement strand
ACGTATACTATGACGGTAGTCGGCACAGAGCTCGCGTTTGATCCCTATACGCTCCCCGCGGCTGTGAAAGGGGAGGCATATAACCAATTAATCTCGGTTAGGGGTGGAATTTCGCCTGTCCTGGTCTCTGAAACAGGAACCCTGCCCAAAGGACTTTCTTTTGAAAGGAGTGGAGATAAAGGACTGATATCAGGAATTCCAAATGATCCTGCCTTTGAGAAGACCTTTCCTATCACCATATCTGCCACTGACGCGTATAATGTAGCAAACAGCCTTCAATACTCGCTCATCTATCGGGCATATAATGTCATTCTCTCTCCAGACACTGAAACTAACCTGCCTGATATCTATTATAATATCCCATATCAGTTCATGTTCAGTGCGTCGGGAGGAACACCTCCGTATACCTATTATACCGCCGCACTTCCCGCCGGCCTTGTGCTGAGTAAAGACGGGATGCTTTCAGGGACGGTCAAAACGGATTTTGGGTTTTATGAATTCCCGGTCTATGCGACTGATGCGAACGGGGTTCAAGGGTGGGGACGGTATGGGCTCTCTTTCAAGGAGGAAAAGGATACGATCACGGTTAGTCCGGCTACCATACCGGCAGTCAATATAGGTATCCCCTATAAGCAGGTCTTCACTGCTTCTGGTGGAACAGCCCCATACACCTATCTCTGCGATGGTCTTTTCCCGAAAGGATTACAGTTTTATGCAGGGGTGCTGAATGGAACGTCAAACGATACGAGTGAAATCGGAAAGAATTTCCCTATCCGGGTAACAGCAAGAGATTCCAAAGGATCAGGGGGGTATACTGATTACACTCTAATCGTAAAAGGTAACATCACCATCAGCCCGGAAAAATTGCCAGAATTAAAACTGAATGAGCCATTTCAGCAAGAATTCACCGCTACAGGCGGGGTACAGCCATACGTTTTTTCTGAACAGGGCACTCTGCCAACAGGGATGGCATTTAAGAGTGGAGTTCTGTCAGGGACCGTTAAAAATACTTCTGAAATTGGGAAAAGTTATCCGATAAAGGTAACTGCAAAGGATTCGAACGGATTTACTGGCGATGCCGACTATATTCTGAAGGTAAATGGGAGTATTTCTATCAGCCCGGAATATCTCGATGTCATCCAATATCAGAAACCTTACAAATTTTCATTTATCGCATCAGGTGGAAAAAAACCGTATACCTACCAGATGAGTGGGTATCTGCCAAAAGGCCTGCTATTTAATAAAAATGGCGTCCTATCCGGCACCCCTACCGACAAGAAAGATATTGGCGTGAAGAATCAGTTGACTATAACAGCCAAAGATTCAACTGGAGTGACGGGGGAAAAACTATACCCCTATGTTGTCAGTAACATAGCTGTCACTCCTGACCCTGAATACGTCAAAGATTTTATTTTTGAGAAGGATTATATCGAGTTATTTGATGCTACAGGTGGAAAAGAACCAATAAAATGGAGTAGCACAGGTACCCTGCCCGAAGGGATTACATTTGACGATGGGGGTACAGAAGGGACTCCTGCCATTGATGGAAATCCATCAGATATAACTCAGATCGGAAAGACATTTTCTTTCAAAATACTTGCCGAATCTTCTGATGGCCAGATCGGATGGCAGGATTATTCCTTGTTATTAAAATCAGCCTCCTTAACTAAAACCGAACCGATTTCAGTTCAGGAGACTCATATTCCCTAATCTACGGATGAGAATCCGCCCTACTATGAATCCAGCGAGCCTGAACAAATTTCTGTTCAGGATACGCGTAATCCCGGATCTGTAGGTGAGAACTCACCGAGCTATGAATTCAGAGGGAATGGGAGTGAGAATCCCGTCCCACCCGGCACCGTCTCCCGAGGGAACCGTAAAACCCTCGGCCGCTCACCCCATGCACGATGATCTTCGCCTTCGGGATGAGTTCGTCCGGAATTTCAGTTACCCCATCTCCAACCCCGCGATTCTCTGAAACGATTGCGCCACAGCGACACCGGCCGAGCCCGTTGGGATTCCTGTGATTCATGGTGCGGTCGGCGTTAGGTTTATCGTACTCAGGAAGAGGTAAACATCTTTTAAAATTCTGCGTGGTGAGTCGGGCTATCAGCATAGATGATAAAATGTGAAGGGGTATTTCATATAAAAAAAATTCCATAAATGTTTCGATATCTTTATTAAATCACAAATTAACTATCAAGCAAAATCGTATCCTGAGGTAATACCATGTCAAATAATTTCATGCAAAATAAATCGATAGTTAAGAATTCAGTGAAGATTGTTCTGTGCATTTTCCTGCTTATGGTGCTTGTGCAGGGAGTTCAAGCAGCAGAAACGTATGTGTTCGTTACCAAATGGGGGATCGAGGGCACCGGAAACGGGCAGTTCTCCTTACCCTACGGTGTCGCAATAGATCCGTCAGGCAATGTCTACATCACGGATTCGGGCAACCATCGGATCCAGAAGTTCGCGCTTAACTCAAAGGGCACCAACACTGATGCAGTCAATGGTGACGCCCCAGTAGAGGGTATATGGAACTGAACGAAAAATTGAATCCGCTGGGGGGATATATCCTCAAACATTTTTAAAAAATCGCTGGCACTTATAAATAAATTTCACTCACAAAAAACAGTCAATCTTTTTTGAAAATTGCATTTTGACGAAATATAATCTCCTCAATTTATCCCCAGGTTCTTTTTCATTTACGACGCACTTTCACCCATCAACCGGGCGATCTGCCAACAGAAACGCAATGGCGGGCTTCTTTTTAACACGTAATATTATCATATCACAAATGTATATTGCACAACATGCCAAACCGGTTCATCGCGACAATAGCGATTTTTATAATTTTGTCACTGTTCGTATCCCCAGCACTGGCAACAAATGGGAATGGAGAGACCACAAAAGACTCTGTCCCCGGTACTGATAATGCAGAAATCTCTATTATCACGGATTCATCTACAGGAAATCAATATGCTGCGGGTGAAGTAATTGTCCGGTATAATTACGAGAAAATTAAGAGCACTACTTTAATGAATGAATATTCCACCCGGATCAATGCCAAAATCGGGGCGGTTGTCATACAGGATCTCAGCAGTAAAAATTTACCGGGTCTGCAGCTTGTGCAAATCCCAAAAAGTATGTCGGTAACTGATGCAATCGCAGAGTACGAGAAAAATCCGGATGTACTCTATGCTGAACCCAATTATATCTACTACCTCAGTTCATTAACGCCAAACGATCCCTACTTTAGCAGTCTCCAGTGGAGTCTTCAAAACACCGGTCAGACAATTGATGGCAGTGTGGGAAACGTTGGTGCCGATATCGATGCACCTAAAACCTGGGATCTCACAACTGGTTCCAACACAGTGGTCGTTGCTGTAATTGATAGCGGTGTAGATTATTTACATCCGGATCTTTCTGCAAATATGTGGAACAATTCTAAAGAAATTCCTGATAATGGCATTGATGATGACAACAACGGGTATATCGACGATGTAAGGGGCTGGAATTTTTTTAGTACTAATAATGACCCGATGGATGGGAATACAAAAGATGAGACCTATCATGGTACCCACTGTGCCGGTATCATTGGAGCTGTGGGTAATAATAGCATCGGAATATCAGGAGTAAACTGGAATGTAAAGATTATGCCACTGCGCATTTCCAGCGCTGCCGGGTCTTCAATCACAAGTGATGAGATTCTGGCGATTAACTATGCCAGTGCAAACGGTGCAAACGTCATAAG
>JBAXTR010000228.1:0-3756 GCA_037130095.1 Methanomicrobiales archaeon | reverse complement strand
CCCCACCGGGCTCCTCATTAAGAAAAAGGATGTTTCATCGCTTCTTAAATCGTTTGCAGAACAGGGGACCTGCGTGTTTCTTGACGAAGCTTTTATCGAGCTTTCAGATCCCGGCGAGAGTCTTTTCGCTACGAGGGACCCTCACCTGTGTGTCCTTCGTTCGTTGACCAAATGTTTTTCAGTACCCGGTCTCCGGTTCGGTTACGCGTTCACTGACCCGGACCTGGTGTGCGCTCTCGAGGTATCTCGTCCTCCGTGGAGCGTAAACGCATTCGCTGAACATTTCGCTACCCAGGCATTCAAAAAATACCATGAACTCGATGAATCAAGAAGGAAAATCGGGATAGAACGCAATTTCCTCGTTAAATCTCTTGAGGATCTTGGTTTTGCCGTGACTCCCCCCTCTGCTAATTTTATACTTGCAGACACCGGAAAGGATGTCGCGGTTTTATGCAATTCCCTGATTGGCCATGGGATACTTGTCCGTGACTGCACATCGTTTGGTCTCTCGAATTCAATCAGGATATCTGTTCGGACCCATCCCGAGAACCAGTCTCTTGTTGAGGCATTAGAGACATGCGTGCACTGATTATGGCAGGCGGGGTCGGCACTCGTCTCGGTCTTGGTGAAAAGCCGCTGGTGGATGTCGGTGGTCACCCCATGATATCCCTCGTCCTGTCGGCTTTTGAAAATGCAGGTTACAATATCCTGGTAGTTGTATCCCCCCGGACTCCTTACACATTTAACTGGGCCCGGGTTCAGGGGTTTGAATGTATCCGGGCTTCAGGGCATGGATATATCAGGGACCTGCATGAGACGGTGAAAATTATTGAAGAAACCGGGCCGTTTTTCACATGTGTTGCAGACCTCCCATGTCTCAATACAGGGCATATCACGAAAATCCGCAAAAAATACGAAGTTTCTGGAAAAGAAGCCCTTTCGACCTGGGTTCCGTTACCCTACAAGGGAGAGTGGTCTGCTGTGTCTTTCGTGGAGAGCATTAATGGGGTTGATGCCTGCCCCGTCGGAATTAATATTATACGGGGAGATCTCATTGAACGGCAACAGGAAGAAGAGAAATTCATGATAATGGACCGGCATCTCGCCTATAATATTAACACGAGAGAGGATCTTGAAAAGGTGCGCCACTTTTTTTCACTCAAAAAAGAGTGAAAGGTTGGGTTATCAATCCCTGTTAAAGTGAACTGCAGGTTTTTTCCAGTTAAATAAAGCACGGGTATAGTGGTTTGGATCTGGATCTTAACCCAATTTTATTTCGGTATTTCTCTGACTAAATGCAACCCCAGCGGCTTTATGGATTTGAAATGGTATTTTGTTATTGGACCGGAGACAGAATCTTGGTATACCATCTTTTACCCTCGTGAAAAAAATTAAGACCGGATTAAAGCAGATATAAAATAAAATAGCATCAGAGCCCATATTCTACTATGGAAGCCTCGCGGGAAATCGAGCTTGAAGGCCATATCATCGACTCTGGCATCATGACTCAGATCTTTGATAAGATCATGGATATGGGCGGAAATTTTGAGATCCTTGTATTTGACGTAGGAAAACAGAAGACCGATCCAAGCTATGCGCGCCTGAAGGTCAATGCCGCGAATGATGAAAGAGTCGATGCCATCATCTCCGAGCTTCACCGTTATGGTGCCCGTCTTCTTGCAATCGCTGATGTCAAAATAATTCCCGCAGAGGCAGACCGGGTTGTTCCAAAGGGCTTCTATTCAACAACCAACTATCCGACATCCGTCAAATACCTGGATTCATGGATCCCTGTACAAGCGATAGAGATGGACTGTCTGATAGTACTCGATACAGCGAGACTCGTTGCTATGAGCACTCCCTTGTCAAAACTAAGAAAAGGTGACCTGGTGGTTGTCGGTGAGCAGGGTGTAAGGATTGTCCCCCCCGAGAGACAAAGGGAAAAGACAAACTTTGAATTCATGCACGGAACGGTATCTTCAGAGCGCCCCAGTGAAACGATCATTGCCCGGGTTGCAAAAGAGATCCTTGAGGTACACCGTAAAGGAGGGAAAATTGCCCTCGTGGGCGGGCCTGCAATCATTCATACTGGTGCAGACAAGGCACTGGCTGAAATTATAAGGGAAGGTTATATTAATGTCCTTTTTGCAGGGAATGCACTTGCAACCCATGATATTGAGTATAACCTTTTCGGGACCTCGTTGGGTATGGACCTGTCAACAGGAAAACCCGTGACTGGCGGACACAAAAACCACCTGTATGCAATCAGCGAGATCATGAGGGCAGGGTCAATTGCTAAAGCCGTTGAACAGGGTATCATCACGGAAGGGATCATGTATGAGTGTGTGAAAAATAATGTCCCGTTCGTACTGGCAGGATCCATCAGGGATGACGGTCCTTTGCCTGATGTGATTACCGATATCCTCGTTGCTCAGGACCGGATGAGAGAATATACTCAGTCCTGCAGCATGGTCCTGATGGTGGCAACACTGCTGCATTCAATTGCAGTGGGTAATTGTCTCCCCTCATACGTGAAGACCGTCTGTGTTGACATCAACCCCTCCTCGGTAACGAAGCTAATGGACAGGGGGACGATGCAGGCAATAGGTGTCGTAAGTGATGCCGGTACATTCCTGCCACTCCTTGCAAAACAACTGTATATCCAGAATGAATGCAATGGAACCTGATGCATCAAATTAAATAACAATTTTTTTGGAGCCTGAATCCCTACACCTAACGTGGCTAAAAGGGGCTGCTTTCATCTTTCAGGGATAGTACTTACCGTGTAAGTGGCATGCACCAGGGTTTTTCCTGTGCGAGGACAATTTCCCATTCATCCCTGCAGGCGCACTCCATGTTAGAAACAGCCTTTATTACAGACCGATCTCCCGACAATGAATAAAATTTAATCGCATCAATAATATCCCTGTCACATTCTCCGCAATTATGTGCTCCCCGTGATTGTCCACCACCTAGGGGATCGCACAACACTTCCATTGGAGCATTTGCCAGTACATCTGCCACGCTCCAAAGGTAAGGCGAACGATATGCGCCCTGTTTCCAATATCGCTCCATATCAGTCCCACGCTGGACAGTGCAGGTATTCATCGAGATAATATCCGCCAGACCCACAAGGTCTGCGAGAGATTGGTTCATATCCGACATCGCCTCTTTTTCTGTCAGGAAAAGGGGTTTCATAAGGAGATATGCTTTAATTCCCACCCCGGATGCCTTTGTGGTCTTTACTGCCTGATTAAAATCTTCAAACGAAAAACCTTTGTCAATGGATTTTTCCCTTATATGGTCACTCGTTGTTTCAAGCCCGATAGCAACGTAGAGCGGTTTCGGGTTTGTTCCATCGTCTATACGTGATACAAAATTATCAAGTATTTCTTCATTTACGTATTCTGGCCGGGTTTCTGCAATAATTATTTTTCCCCGGAACAATGCTCCTGCTTCCTCAAGTACCGCAGGTGGTACTTCAGCAGGATCGAAGAAACTCCCTGAAGTATACAACTTTATGATTTCGATGTCTTTGATCTGTATATTGCTAACTACAAATCGTAATTGCCGGATGAGGCGGGCTGCCAGCTCTTCCTTTGATAGCCCTGTATACCGTTCATGCCGGTAACTGCACATCAGGCAGCGATTCCAGGAACACCCTCCGGACTTTAAAATTATGGTAAGTGTTTTTCGTTCCTGTTTTTCATGTCGATCGGTCCCCTGCCAGAAGGCAAGCGGCTTTTCCTCCTCATT
>JBAXTR010000227.1:0-3761 GCA_037130095.1 Methanomicrobiales archaeon | reverse complement strand
CAAAATCCTACGTTGAAATGGATATTCATGGATTTTATGGGGGTAATTGAAGTGACGATGGATGTGCAAGGGGGACCCGAACGACAATTGACTAATTTAAACGAGAATGCGCGGAAAATAATCGCGATTCTTGGAGGAAAGTGTGAAAATTATTATGCGTGAGAAAAGATCTGCGGAATGTCGGATATACCACAAATGACCGGTCGGGAACGTTCCCTGGTAATGTATTCCAATATGCAATCTCTTTGAAGTAATCGTTATTCGCAGTCCTACCAGACTTAATCTCAACAGGGACCAGGTCTATCCCTCTATGTTCGATGAGACAGTCTATCTCATGTCCATGTTGATCCCGCCAGAAGTACAGATTGGCTTCTTTTGCTTGATTGAACCTGAATTTTAAGAATTCTGTAATAATCAGCGATTCAAAGAGACCCCCTTTCAATGGATGGTAACAGATATTATCCGGACTTTGTATACCTGCCAGATGCACGGCGAGCCCGGGATCAGTGAAATAGAGTTTTGGCATCTTCACAAGTCGCTTATTGAAGTTTTTATGGTGAGGCCTGATAAGGACGATAAGACATGATGTTTCGAGGAGTGACAACCATTCTTTTGCTGTATTATGTGTTATTCCACAGTCTTGTGCCAGAGAAGAATAATTCACAATCTGGCCATTTCGAAAGGCGCACATCTTCATAAAAGTCTGGAATGTTGAGAGATTCTGCACTTGTTTTAACTGGTGCAGATCACGTTCAATATATGTCTGAATATACGACGAATAGAAATCTGCAGGCTCAATTGGATTACTATACAGCCGGGGAAAGAAGCCGGTGTAGAGATATTCCTCATACGGTTTTATGGCGATTCCCTCTTGGGAAAGCTCCCTCATCGAGAGGGGCAACAACCGAATGATCCCGACACGCCCGGCAAGTGACTGGGAGATACTCTCCATTAACAAAAAATTCTGGGAGCCGGTCAGAATAAATTGTCCAGGCCTGTTGTACTTGTCCAATACACCCTGAAGATATGAAAAGAGTTCTGGAACTCTCTGAACTTCATCAATAATTGCACCAGTCTTCTCAAACTGTGCCAGAAAACTTCGTGGGTCCTCTTCGGCAAAAGCACGGGTATCTGGATCTTCCAGTAATACATACGGTTTGTCAGGGAATACCAATCTGACCAGTGTTGTCTTTCCTGACTGGCGAGGACCGATGACCGACACCGCAGGAAATCCTTCCGCAAGTCTCTTAAGTTTCTCCTCTGCATCTCGTTTGATCATGGCTGATATTCCACTCTTTGTTGGACAAATTGTAAATTACTTTCTCAATATGCCGGATAGATATATGACCTGTATACTATAAAACCCAACTTTATGAACCAACACTAACAAAGAACTGCTCCCAATCCTGGCAACAATGATTTTGTGACACTCAGTAACATCTTCTTTGAAATTTGCGCCGGCCAAACACCAGGGATCAGCGGGTAGAATGGGGCCGGGAAATCCACGCTATTAAAAATTCTGTCGGGAATTGTCATTCCTGATTCCGGTACAATCCAGTTTGACGGAAAAGTTACAGGGATCCTCAAACTCGGCACCGGTTTCAACGAAGAAAAGACTGAGTATTTAATCATACGGTTGGATAATGATTAATCTCATACTGTTGAGGAAGAACTGAAATGAGGGCCTTTGTAACTGGTGGAGCAGGATTTATCGGTTCTCATATCTGTGAACGGCTGCTCAACGAGGGGAATGAGGTTACCTGCCTCGATAATTTCGACCCATACTACGACCCCGCAATCAAGCGGAAGAATATCAAGCCATTTCTGGACAATACTAATTTTACTCTTATTGAAGGCGACATTAGAGAGTACGATCTACTTAAACAGGCACTTGATGGTGTGGATTATGTTTTTCATGAAGCTGCCCAGGCTGGAGTCAGGATATCAGTACAGGACCCTGCAAAAACTCACACTGTCAATGCAACAGGAACCCTGAACCTCCTTATAGCTGCCCGAAATTCCGGAGTAAAAAAAATTATCAACGCCTCATCATCATCCGTTTATGGCAGGGTTGAATATCTCCCATTTGATGAAAATCATCCGAAGCGACCAATATCACCATATGGTGTATCCAAAATAATGGCTGAAGAGTATTGCAGGGTTTTTCAGGAATTGTATGGACTCAACACAGTTTCTCTGCGGTATTTTACTGTATATGGACCACGAATGCGTCCGGATCTTGCCATTAATATATTCCTAAATCAAGCCCTAAATAACGAACCATTGAATATATTCGGTGATGGAACAAAGACCCGTGACCTTACCTTTATCGATGATATTGTGGCAGCTAATTGCCTTGCACTGACCCGGGGAAATGGCGCATATAATATTGGAGGAGGGCATAATATCAGTATCCAGGAACTTGCCAAGCGGATTATTGCGATAACGGGGAGTTCGTCACGGATTGAGTATGGGGAAGCTGTTCAGGGAGACGCGGAACATACGTCGGCAGATATTAAAAAAGCCGAACAGGAATTGGGATGGGTACCAAAAACCACCATTGATGAAGGACTGGGGATTTATAAAAAATGGATGCAGCAATATCAGTCATAATTCCCGCGTATAACGAGGAAGATAATATCGGCCCTCTGTATCATGAACTCGAAGGTGTACTGGATAGTATCGCTCAACCGTATGAAATTCTCTTTGTAGATGATGGATCAACCGATACGACTTTTCAAAGGATGAAAACAATCCGGGAGAATGATACGTCGGTTAAAGTGATTAAATTCAGGAAAAATTTTGGCCAGAGTGCCGCTCTACAGGCAGGTTTTGATTATGCTACCGGGGCGATAGTCGTTACCCTGGATGCAGACCTCCAGAATGATCCCAAGGATATTCCCGAACTGATTGCAAAACTGGAAAAAGAAAATCTTGATGTCGTGTGCGGATGGCGAAATGACCGGCAGGATACCGCATCTAAAAAAATGTTTTCCAAACTGGCAAACCGTTTGAGAAAATCCCTTACCGGAGAGACCATTCACGATTCCGGGTGCACCCTCCGTGCATATCGGAGTGAGTGTGTAAAAGACCTGGAACTCTATGGGGAACTCCACCGCTATATCCCGGCAATTCTCCAATGGAAAGGATATCATACCGGAGAACTGCCTGTCAACCATCGTAAACGGACTGCAGGTCAGACAAAATATACGTGGTCCCGGTTGGCCAAAGGTTTTCTGGACCTTATTGTAGTCTCGTTCTGGCAGAAATATTCAGCCCGGCCAATGCATATTTTTGGGGGATCCGGATTAATTATGGGATTTATTGGATTATTAATTACCGGATACCTCATTGTTGAAAAAGTCCTGTTTGGGTTTGGTTTATCTGATAGGCCATTATTTTTAATTGGAATCTTATTGATTATCGTTGGTGTCCAGTTTGTTGCAATTGGATTATTGGCAGACATCATGCTGAAGGTATATTATGGACAAAAAGGACGGAAAATATATTTAATTACTCGTGATTCTGATGCCGCTTAAAAAAATATCAGAATGTACAATTCAAAAATTGTTTTATTATAGGGTATATCTTCTTTTAGGATTTATTTTACTTTTATCTGCGTATTTAAGATTTTCTGGAATAAATTGGGGTTTCTTCCATCCAGATGAAGCATTTTATACCCGCCCCGTAATGGAGATGTACACAGGGAATACTAATTTTGGAGAGATCATTCAAGATTGGCCTTGTATTTACCATTACAT
>JBAXTR010000226.1:0-3768 GCA_037130095.1 Methanomicrobiales archaeon | reverse complement strand
TCTGCATGTGCAGGGAGCAGGGGGCGGGTGACGGATATGCAGTACCAGGCAGCGTTACCCTGCATACAGAGTTACCATCATGCCACCACACCGGAAAACCACCCCGGGGACATAGTAAAGGGCAGGTGTAACGGCCATGTGGATCATCGACTCGTATTACCGGAATGGCCATGTCGAACTCTGGGAGCGGGACGAACGGGGAAGGACAACCCTCCGCAGGGTACCGTGGGTCCCGGATTTCTACTTTCATCTCCCGGATGCGGATTCCCACTGGGAGATGATCGAAGCGCTTTCGGAACAGTACAACCTCCACGAATGCCAGTTCGAAACCGTGTATGGCTCCTGCTGCGGGTACCGGACCGATGCAGGACGGCAGGCAGCTGATGCAATACTGGAACAGACATGCCATGAAGCAAGGCTGTACAATGTCGACACAAGGCCTGACCACCGCTACATGGCTGAACATGCCCTTTTCCCGTGCGGGGAACAGGAAGAGTCCCGGTTTTCCCCGGACTTTTCACTCCCTGAGAACGTAATAGAAATCGAAGTGCTGGACAACCCGTATGCTCACGCGGAGTGCAGGGAGGTCCGGGTAACCAACGGTGATCCGGGCAGAAAAAATCTCCTGTCCGGGAACGAAAATACGGTGATCGCCGATCTCCTGGAGATTGTCAGTTCCTGTGACCCTGATGTCATCCTTTTTCCCGGGGCTGACATCTGGGTACCGCGGATCGTAGCGAAGGCACGGAACTATGGTCTCGATCCACCGTTCAGCCGGAGTGGAATGTTCCGGAAGATCGCGGCTAAGTCATACATGAGCTACGGCAGGACCGAGTTCCGTGAAGGTTCACTCCTGCCGGATGGCAGGTTACTGATCGATACGCGTACGAGTTTTAACTACCGTGAAGGAGGGCTCTACGGGGTAATCCTCGCATCGCGGCTCACAGGCCTCAGCCCTAACCTCGCGGCAAGGTTCACAGCCGGAACCCTGATCTCTGGTTATGAAGTGTATGAGGCCCTCCGGCGTGGGATCGCGGTGCCGTACCGTAAGACCGATGGAGAGAGGACCCGTAACGTGAATGCCCTCCGTGCCTGTGACCGGGGAGGGATGATGTTCCAGCCGGTGCCCAGGCTCTACGAGGACGTCTTCCAGATCGATTTCACCTCCCTGTACCCGGCAGTCATCGTGCTGTACAACCTCTCCCCGGAAACGGTGGTGGACCCTGAAAAACCGGGATTTCTTCCAGCAGTGCTTGCACCACTCCTTGAACTCAGGTACAGGACGAAACAACTGAAGAAGATCGCCCCGAAGTACCGCGGGGCCGATTCGATCCTCAAGTGGATGCTGGTCACCTGTTTTGGCTATACGGGATATAAAAATGCCAAGTTCGGAAGGATCGAAGTGCACGAGCGGATCACCTCCTGCTCCCGGGATATCCTCATCAGGTCAAAAGATATCGCCGAGGCAGAAGGGGCAGCAGTCCTCCACGGGATTGTTGACTGCCTGTGGCTCAGGGGGCCCGGTCGCGAATACCTGAAGGCACGGATCGAGAAGGAAACCATGCTGCGTACCGAACTCGAGTCCTATGACTGGCTGGTCTTCCTCCCGATGCCTGACGGTTTCGGGGCATATAACCGGTATTATGGCAGGCTTAACGACGGGTCTGTTAAAGTCCGTGGTATTGCCTGCCGGCGTGGTGATACCCCGGATTATATCCGGCGGGCCCAGGACGGGATGCTCGGCCTCCTGCGTACTGCGTCCTCACGGCGTGAGATCAACGAGGTCAGTAACGCCGTGAGAGAACTATACCAGAAAGCAAAAGAAGGGCTCCTTACCGCCAGTCCGCAGGAGATGGCAATCCACCGGCAGGTAAGCAGGCTTGATTACTCCCGGAGCTGCCCCGAAGCATCAGCAGTCAGGGCATGCAGGGCTGCCGGCATCCCGGTCTCTCCCGGGATGGAGATCGGGTATGTCATCCGTGACGCCAGGAAATGGGCAGTAGACCTTTCATGGGAGGCGGAGGGGTTCGATGTGACCTATTACCAGGTGCTGCTCGAACGGGCATGGCATGAGATCGAATTTTCACTCATGGAAGCAGCCAGGAAGGCAGTACATACCGTCTGATTACAAGGAAAGGAATGTACAACCGGACTTCACTTCCGTACTGGTGTTCATACCTGAAAATACCTGGAAATGTCAAAGGGGAGCGTGTCAGGGAACAGGTCCGGGCTGATGCCGGAGACACCATATTTCATTTATACCGTTATCGTACCACAACATTATTGTAGGGAGGATGCGCTCATTCAATGCAGGGCAGGGAGCGCCTGGAGATGACGAAAAAAACCACCAGTAACAATAAAAAGGCAGATGTGTACCAGGAAGCCCTCGAACTCCACGAGCGGAAACAGGGAAAGCTTGAAATCCGGTCCAAGGTCCCGCTCAGGACGAGGAAAGACCTCGCACGGGCGTACACACCCGGTGTTGCCGCAGTATGCAGGGCAATAGAAAAAGACAAGGATCTTGCGTACCGTTATACGCTTAAGGCAAACACCATCGCTATTGTCACGGATGGGTCGGCCGTTCTTGGACTGGGGAATATAGGGGGATACGCCGCAATTCCGGTTATGGAAGGAAAAGCTATTCTTTTCAAGAAATTTGCCGATATTGATGCATTTCCTATCTGCTTTGAACAGTACCATGCAGGTTTTGCCGATGATGTAAAGAATATCGCCCCGGTATTCGGGGGGATTAACCTCGAGGATATCGCTGCACCGAAATGTTTCGAGGTCGAGGAGGCCCTGCAGGACATCGGTATCCCGGTCATGCACGATGACCAGCACGGCACTGCCATCGTAATACTGGCAGCACTCCTGAATGCCTGCAAGGTAACAGGAAAAGAATTCGAAGACCTCAATATTACTATCTGCGGGGCCGGGGCTGCAGGGTACGCAACCGCCAGGCTCCTGAAATGCATAGGGTACAACCCGGACTATTGTAAATCAGTCCATGATATCATTGTCTGTGATACAAAAGGCATCATCCACCGGAAGCGCGAGGGTCTGTATGGCAATAAGTACAAATTTATCCTCGCTGACGAAACGAACCGCCAAGGGAAGACCGGGGATATCTCTGTCGCGATTGAGGGGGCGGACGTATGTATCGGCGTTTCCGCACCAGGGATTATTACAAAAAAAATGGTCCGTTCAATGAATGATGACCCGATTGTCTTTGCCATGGCAAACCCGGTCCCCGAGATTATGCCTGATATTGCATTGTCTGCAGGTGCAGTCATCGTAGGCACCGGGAGGAGCGACTTCCCGAACCAGATCAACAATGCCCTGGTATTCCCAGGTATGTTCCGCGGTGCCCTGGACGCATGTGCAACGAAAATTACCAACGAAATGAAGGTGGCTGCAGCCCATGCGCTGGCAGACTACATTAAGAAGCCTGCAAAGGACCGGATTCTCCCGAGTATCCTTGACCGCAGGGTGACGGCGGCAATCGCAGGGGCTGTGAAAGATGCGGCAATCAGGAACGGATGTGCCCGCCGGACCTCTGAATGATCTCTATTTTCCGGTGCTTTCTTTTTTTAAGTTCTTTCACATGGCTTTTCTGAACGGAAAATCCAGGGTAAAATGAGACCGTGATTAAAAAAAACATGTAGGTAATACGACTGTGCTGAAACACACATGAACGTGGCATTCATACCCGAACCATGAAAATGTCCTTTCTAAATCTCTACGTATTGGCGTTCGTTTAAACAGTTT
>JBAXTR010000225.1:0-3797 GCA_037130095.1 Methanomicrobiales archaeon | reverse complement strand
GTACTAGTAAATAACGGTATTCAATGGAAGATACATTCCGGGTACTGTATGTAGATGACGAACCCGGACTTCTTGGTTTTGCAAAACTCTACCTTGAGAGGGAGGGGACGTTTGTGGTTGATACGCTCACGTCCGCGAGGGCGGCACTGGAAAAGTTGAAGAAGGAGCGGTATGATGCCATCGTCTCGGATTACCAGATGCCGGAAATCGACGGGATCGGGTTCCTGAAGCAACTAAAAGCATCTGGGAATACCACACCATTTATCATTTTCACGGGAAAAGGGCGTGAAGAGGTTGTCGTTGAGGCACTTAACGAAGGTGCTGACTTTTATCTCCAGAAAGGTGGAGACCCAAAATCACAGTTCGCCGAGCTCACGCATAAGATCCGATCGGCAGTGAACCGTAAAAAGACAGAAAATGCATTGCGTGAAAGCGAGCTCTTCTTAAAAGAAACCCAGCAGATAGCCCGGCTGGGTGGCTGGAAGGCCAATTTCCACACGGACTACCTTGAATGGACTGATGGAATTTACGATATCATTGAAGCACCGCGGAATTACCGCCCGGGACTCATGGAGGGGATGAAATACTATGCCCCGGAGGATATCCCGGTCATCCAGGAAAAAGTTGCCACCTGCCTTTCAACCGGTCAACCCTTTGCTATTGAAGTCCGGATAATTACCGATACCGGCAAACAGGTATGGGCAGAAGTCCGGGGTCTCGCACCGGTAATTGAAGGGGGCAGGTCCTATGTCATGGGTACTCTCCAGGACATCAGCGAGCGCAGGAAGACTGAAGAAGCATTACAGCGATCAGAGGAAAAACACCGTATCCTCAACCGGATTATCTCCACGGTGAACAAGGCTGATGATCTTTCACAACTCCTCACCAGCATCCTGGACGAATCGCTGCACCTTCTGGACTTCGATGCCGGGGGGATTTACCTGGGTAACAGTTCAACGCGGACAGCGGAGCTCGTCCACTCTAAAAATATTCTCAGGGAAATCCTTGCTGAAATTCAGACAATCCCCATGGATGAGGCCCCCTATGATACCCTTTTTATTCAGAATACACCGATCTTCACCGATAATTATGTCCTGATCGCTCCTGGACGTTCGAAAAGGTCCGGGTTTCAGTCAATGGCGAGTATCCCCTTAATTTCAAAAGATATGGTCATCGGTGCACTGAATATCGCCAGCACGAGGAGGTATGCAATCTCTGACGAAGAAAAACAGATGCTCACCTCCATAGGCAGGGAACTTGGCAGTGCACTGGGGAGGATGCTGGCCGAAGAGGAATTAAAGAAGGCCTCAAAAAATTTAGAGACCCTTTTCAATTCGATCGACGAGATGGTCTTTGTACTGGACATGCAGGGGGACATCCTTGCGGTAAATGATACCGTTTCGAAACGTCTCCTGTTTACACCGGCGGAGCTTACCGGTACGAATGTCCTTCTCCTGCATGTACCCGAACGCCGGGACGAAGCATTTCAGATTGTACAGGGAATGATTGCCGGAACAATCGAGTCGTGCCCGGTACCCGTTCTTTCAAAGGACGGAACACGCATCGAAGTCGAGACAAAGGTTACAAGGGGGTGGTGGAATAACCGGGAGGTGCTGATCGGGGTGACAAGAGATATTACCGGGCGAAGGCAGGCGGAGGAGGCGCTGTTGCGATCAGAGGAAAAACACCGCATCCTCATTGAGAACAGCCACGATATCATCTACACGATCACCAGGGAGGGGATATTGACATTCGTTTCCCCGAGCTGGACCACGCACCTTGGGCACCCGGTGAAAGAAGTAGTGGGAAAATCATTCCAGGATTTCGTCCATCCGGATGATATTGCATCGTGCTGGGTATTCATCCAAAGCATGATCAACACAGGACAACGGCAGGCCGGGGTCGAGTACCGGGTGAAGCATATTGATGGTTCCTGGCGGTGGCATACGACGAATGCAGTCCCTTTAAGGGATAACGACGGTACGATCATCGGGGGAGAGGGCAGTGCCAGCGATATTACCATACGCAAACAGGCAGAACAGGCGTTAAAAGAGAGTGAGGAGAAATTCAGGGGTATATTTGATACGATAAACGATGGTGTTCAAATCCATGAGATTGAACCGGATGGAAAACCGGGAAAATTTATCGAACTGAACAACGTCGCCTGCCAGATGCTGCAGTATACCCGCGAAGAACTGCGGGACCTCGGGCCACTCGATATCGTCACAGGGTACCACAGCCGGCCACTCAACGAGATAATCGCGGAATTATCCTCAGAGGGTCACTCGATCTTCGAAACAGAGCACCGGAGAAAGGATGGGACAATCATCCCCGTCGAGGTGCACTCCCAGGTTGTCATTCTCCAGGGAAAAAGAGTAATGGTAGGGGTGGTCCGGGACATTACCGAGCGTAAAAGAGCGGAAGAGGCGATACGGGAGAGTGTGGAAAAATTCCGGGAAATTTTTGATTCCGCCAATGATGGTTTTCACCTCCACGAAGTACATGAAAACGGACTGCCCGGGAACTATGTTGATGTGAATGAGGCTGTGTGCAGGATGCTCCAGTATTCAAAGGAGGAACTGCTGCAAAAAAACCCGCTTGAACTATCAACAGAGTTCCACAACCCGCCACTTGAACAAGTCGGACAGGAATTAAAAGAAAAGGGTCACGTGGTATTCGAGACCGGACATCGCCGGAAAGACGGTACAATCATCCCGGTTGAAATTAATGCGCACATTATCACAATCCAGGGGAAAAAACTCACCCTTGCAATAGCACGCGATATAACCGACCGCAGGCGGGCTGAAAAGGTGCTGCGGCAGGCAAACCGGAAACTCAACCTCCTGTCCGGAATCACCCGTCATGACATCAACAACCAGTTGACAGTGTTGCAGGGGTATCTCGGGATCCTGGAAGAGAAGCAGACTGACCCCTCACTCACCGGGTATTTCCATAACGTTACAACAGCTGCACAGCACATATCAGCAATGATCCAGTTCACGAAAACCTACGAGAGCATCGGGGTCAATGATCCGATCTGGCAGGACTGCCGGGCACTCCTGAACACAGCGGCCGGGGAAGCTCCCCTTGGAAAGGTCACGGTGAAAAACGATCTTCCTGCGGGAGCGGAATTGTTTGCCGACCCATTGATTGTCAAGGTATTTTACAACCTGATGGATAATGCGGCGCGATACGGGGGCAAAATCACTACCATAAGGTTCTCTGTTGAAGAATCAGGTGAGGCCCATGTTATTGTCTGCGAGGATGATGGTGACGGAGTCCCGGCCGATGAGAAAGAGAAGATTTTCATTCGTGGGTTCGGGAAGAATACCGGCCTTGGCCTCTTTCTGTCGCGGGAGATCCTCGACATCACCGGTATTACAATCACCGAGACAGGTACGCCGGGAAAGGGTGCACGGTTTGAAATCAGGGTACCGAAGGGGATGTACCGAAACTATTCCCGGTAGATTACGCTCAATAATTCGGTACTATTGGTCATGAAAATTTTGGAGCCAGCAACGCTACGGGTGTAAAAAATTAGCCTTTCAAATTTTCACCGCGTTGGTGCGAAGCCATTCCACACAAGTATATTCCATAATTGTCTAGCTATCCGGAAAATTTCACGAATAAATGGGAGGATCAGTTACCAGACACGGCAATCAGGTTAACCTGAACCGATGAATTGGTCGTGATAGTTCCCATGCCTGGCTCATATCTCGTGAGGGTCTGAATGACGGTATACACACCCGGGTACCGGTAGGTATGGATTTGATTTGCGCCGGTTGCGGACATCCCAT
>JBAXTR010000224.1:0-3818 GCA_037130095.1 Methanomicrobiales archaeon | reverse complement strand
CGAAGGTTGAATCCTCCACATTTGGAAAAGGTGATTTAGAGAAGTACTGAGATTAAACAATAACTACATATCGTCGCCACGTGTGATATATACGAACTATACTCTATGTCATAATTCGGTCCTAAATCCCGGATCAATCATGTTGCTCACTGACATTAAATTAGAACAAGCTACCGCTCGCGCAACAAAATTCACGGCTTCATCCGATATAGTCAGGTATTGTTGCTATGCACCGATGTACATTACTTGCAATTGACGAAAAAAGTGCATCGAGATGAATTTTATATCACTATCCCATCGCCACCTTATAGATCTCTTCAGGTTTCAGGGCTGTCAAAGTTTCGGTACTGACTGTTCCCCATTTCCCAATCTCAAGAAGTACTTTAACAAGGGCATCATTCGAAGGCAATTCTGCTATGACTACAAAATCATAATGGCCAATGGTATAATAATGGGCGAGGAGTTCTCCTCCCGCCGCCTTGATAATCTTTTCACCTTGAATATCCCTATCTTTTGCGTCTTCCATGGCCTGGAGGGCTTTTAAGGTCAATTTCCCTAATATTACAAAACGTGGCATGATGAGTGCAATATACATTAAAGCAATATAACAATTTCCTGAAAAAGAGAATGGTTATTCTTTCCAACGGAATCGATGAGGTTAAGATTTATCTTCTCTTCCAATAGAATCCTAATTTATGAAGATCACATTGACTATTCTTATCGTCATCATCCTTGCAGTGCTTGCATGCGGGTGCACGGCCATCACCCCGCCCATAACCCAGCCAGCAACGTTACCACAGGTATCCCACAATACAGCTATTCCCAACCTTACCGGCACCTGGATCGGCACCATGCAGGGATACGAACAAAATACCGGCTTTTCGGACTATCGTAACCAGACGATGACGATGTTCGTAACTGGGCAACAGGGCCGGATCTTATCAGGCCATTATTTATGGACGTCGAACGGCACTGTGGTAACTGAAGGTTTTGCCGGCGTCATCGGAGCCGACGGCAGGACATTGACTACGGCAGAAGAAAATGAGGGGTATTCTTCCGGGATTGTGCTGTCTGGAAATGAAATCGAACTTATCTGGCACCATGCCGGCGCGGACTACAGTGTTGCAATAGACTCCCTTACCAGAGTATAAGACCGGAACGAGCCCAACCTATCAAGTATCAGGGATCCTCGTCAATCGACAGAAATGACGCCCGGCCGGGGCGTTCCCAGCAATAGTATTCATTCCATTCCTTAATTTTCTGGTTGATTCCTTTTTGTTAAAAAATAGTACCTTCTTATTGAACAGTTAACTGCCGGGAATATCAACGGTACATCCCTTTCGGCACCGTGATCTCGAGACGTGCCGCGTTGCCCTGTCCGCCTGTTTCGGTAATAGTAATGCCGGTTTACCTGAACTGATTCTACATATCATTAACAATGTTATTCCTTCACAGGATCCAATGAAGGTGTTCCAAGTCCATTGAACGAATTCATCGGGTGATGACCGCAACCTTTTTCGTAGAAACTTACAAGATACCTCGCAAGTGTATTCATATAATACAAATCAGGAGTCCCCATGAAGACTGTGATCTATTATTTTTCCGGCACCGGTAACTCGCTTTCAGTTGCAAAGAAGATCGCTGCAGCACTGGGCAACTGCGACGTGGTACCTATTGCATCACTTAAAGATACACCGGAGATAATCACCCCTGCTGCGGAACGTGTAGGGATCGTATGCCCGGTGTACTTCTCCGGGCTGCCCCTGATGGTTGCAGGATTTGCCGGCAGGGTAAATTACTCTCATTGCAGATACACCTTTGCCGTAGTCACATTCGGTGGAAGCGGTAGTGCCCCGGCCCTCAGGCAGCTTGACCGGCTCATCGTAAACGGTTACGGACGCGGGCTGGACGCCGGCTTTTCCGTGAAGATGCCAGGCAATTATATTTTAATGTACAGTTCACCTGCAGGAAAAAAACAGGCTGATCTCCTTGCAGCAGCTAACCTCCAGATCGAGAAGATCATTCCCATAATCGAACACTGTGAACACAGGGACATCCCGCTGGCCATCTTCAGTAAGCTTTTCCATTTCGTGGCATATCCCTGGTTTACTTCCCATGCTCCTAATAAAGCCCAACAATTTACCGTGACAAGTGCCTGTACCTCCTGCGGTACCTGTGTAAAGGTCTGCCCAGCTGGCAATATCGATCTCAGGCAGGGCAAGCCCGTCTGGAAAGACCGGTGCGAAGTATGCTGCGGGTGTATCCACCTCTGCCCGGAAGGAGCGATCCAGGCAGGTCCACGGACGGCAAAAAGAGAACGGTACCGAAACCCCTCGGTCAGCATCGTGGAACTGGAAGTGCAACACGAGAAAAAGCCATAACCCGGTCAATATCACCGGTATTCGTTATACTACTACCGCGTGGCAGCTGCTCCATACCAGGGACTGACACCTGGAATTCCAGACCCTTGAGGTAAACCTGTATGGCAGATCCCGCTCCCGGAAAAGAAGGTCACCGGCAGGACGATTAAACCCATACAAAGGAGAACAATCATGAAAATACTCTTTCACGAAAAGTTCTGCGAATCGGACTATGCCAATAACGGAGCAGCTGAACCGGGCCGGATGGAAGCCATCATGGATGTAATCCGCCAGGAAGACAGTTTTGAGATTATCCGCCCCCAATCGGCAGATGAAGGCGACGTGCTGCTGGCCCATTCACAGCACTATGTTGATACCATAAGGGCAAATAAAAAACTCTACGACATGGCATTGCTTGCCGCCGGTGCAGCGATCATGGCATCAGATATTGGCATCGAGGGTGAACCTTCTTTTGCCTGTTTAAGACCCCCGGGACACCACGCCTATCCGGAATCCTCGTGGGGATACTGTGTGTTTTCAAACATGGGAATTGCTCTATTAAGACTAAAACAGCTGCAAAGGATAAATTCAGCATTTATCCTGGATTTCGATGCCCATACCGGTGACGGAACGAAAGCGGTGCTATCCGGATGGAAGGACTGCCGTATCCTGAACCCTTACGCAGATAACAGCGAGGAGTATATCCGGGAAATCCGGGATTTCATCAATGGTATCCCCTTCGTAGACATCGTTTGTGTATGCGCAGGCTTTGACTCGTACGAAAAAGACGCGGGGAGGAAACTGACAACTTCAGATTTTTACCTTATCGGAGATATTATGAAACGCTTTTCCAGACGTGCGGCAAAAAGCAGGAGGTTTGCAATCCTTGAAGGCGGGTATTATAAGCCGGACCTCGGTAAAAACGTGCTTGCATTTTGTCATGGTTTTATGTAAGGCAGGATTTTTTAAAATGACGCTGACGGTTACATTTCTTAAAAAAGAACAGCAGCGTTCTGAGTACGACTGGGCAGATATTTCAATAGACGGTACCCGCGTTGGTAAAGCACGCTGCTTAATAGATGATGACACTATCAGTATCTTCTCGCTCAACATTTACCCTGCATGGGAGGGGCAGGGCTGTGGCAGGGAGTTTGTGGACTATTGCAAGAGCCATTTTAAGATTGTCTTTGCTAACCGGGTCCGTTACGATGCCATCGGTTTCTGGGAAGCCATGGGATTTTGCAATGACCAGGATGGCAACTGGAGTTATCGGGAGAACAAGAAATGATGACTTTGCTGATACAAACATGAACGGGAGTTTACACCCGAACCATGAAAATGCTCTGTTCAAAATCTCCTTGGCTATGGGTACGTTCAGACATTTTCATGGGAAACCCTGCACATTTTTAAAAAAGAATGAGTACGTTGACAGGTGGGGTTTTACCCCCCACCCTGTCC
>JBAXTR010000223.1:0-3827 GCA_037130095.1 Methanomicrobiales archaeon | reverse complement strand
GGATCGGGGTCGGAGTAAAGACTCATATAAACCAGGCTTGCGGTTCCGCCTTCCTGTATCTCGAGGTCCTTGTATGAAAGTTCGGGAACGAGGGCGGGCAGAACGTTCTTGATGGAGTATGATCCTTTCATTTGGGGGGTGTAGAAATGCTTGCGCTGAAAAGGCAGCATGAGGTCCACCACCCTTTCGACCAAAGCGGCTATTTCCCCCGAATACTGCGGAAAGTCGCGGGCGATCTCGTTGAGCCTGGAAATTTCAAACGCCTGGTTCCAGGTTAAAACACTTCCGCTTTTTCCAATATTTTTTAACAGACTTCGGATGAATTCTTCCCGGGGATCTTCAGGCGGGGTCCCCAAAAAGGCGAAATGTCCGGGCTCCTCACCCCCAGCGCCAACCACATGCAGGGAATACTGGAAAGGCAGCATCTGGTAGGGATGAGTGCCCTCATACATAGGCACCGCAGGCATGAACGTCTCGAAATCCATGAAATACAAAGGCCATACCAGCTGGGATTTGAACTTATCCAGGGCCTCCTGGTCCCTGAACACCTCCCCCGTCTTTTCGGCCTGGACCTGCAGCTGCTGGCTGGCGCTCAGAGTGAAATCATCGGGGATGTCGGCGATATGCAGGATCCCGTCCCGCCAGAGGTCAAAGGCACGCCCGCCAATCCGCGAGACATTGAAAACCGAATATTCAGGCACATCCTTCCAGCAATGCCCCATGAAATCGCAGCCGAAAGGGTCCCCGCAATGCGGACCGATTTCCACCCGGGGCTCCACCCCTTTCGACAGCATAGATTTGAGGGCTTTAAGCTTTAAAGGGATCTCCTCCTGCATTGGAAGAATGTCATCCGTAAGCAACTCAATAGAAAATAAATCCTTGATATCCAATTCCCCACGGCGGATGTACTGGTTGTTGAGGTGGACCAGCGAAACTCCCGTGAGCGGAAGCCCCGAGCCCCGGATCACCCAGTACTGGAAGGCCACATCCAGCACCTGGTACTCCTTGACCGATGTGGACGCCTTGACCTCGTACGCATGCCATCCCCCCTCCTCCTTCACCAGGATATCCATATAACAGAGCGTTTCCCCGTTGCTGAACGCCGCCTCGTAAATGACCTTTTGTCCGCCTCTTACCAACTCCCTCGTATAAGCCAGCGCATCGGCGAACTTAGCGTGATCACCCCGGCTCGCATCCACACCCCCCGGGAACCTTTGCTGCGCAAGCTCCCCCACACTATGCCCCGTGTCGAACACCGCCTGCTGAGATTCGGAGATCACATCCCTGAGCTCAGGCCTGAACAAATGAAAGAACAGCGACTTTTCGCACTGCATCCCCCGGATGAAGCTGGATTTGGAGATTTTCATGATTTTGTTTGTTGACTGCGGATGGCATTTTCCCGCGATTTACAGGTAAAGGTAAGGTGCGAAAGCGAAGGGTAGCTGGGATGTTGAAAAAGAAAATGAGAAGCAAGTATAACGGATAAATACTCCACTAAAACTGACAGATCTTCAGGTAAAAATCAAGCGTCGACTCAGTGTTTCTCTATAGTTATTAAAGAAAAATTTCCATCCCCCTGTGAATGGATCATCTCCAGAGATGTTGCAGCCAAGAAGGAATTACTATACAACGAGGGTAATGAAAGTAGGAGTTCACTTTAACATTAATACCGCTATTTTTAATACATTTACGTATTAAATCCTTACAATCTGTAATACCTACTGGACAACCTCCACAATTTATAAACAAAAAATCATGCTTAAATCCAAAGATTCTATTTTTATTGAAGCAAGTTTTTCATCAGAAAAAGAACTTGAAGATGTTGTTCTTGATAATTTTGAATATCTCTTCGGTCCAAACTCGTTTTACATGCCAAAGGCCCTTATTTCAACATTTGATAATTCAGGAACTGTGCCCGATGGGTTCGCGATTGACATTGAGCAAAAGAAATGGTTTTTAGTTGAGGCTGAATTATTACGACATAGAGTTTGGGAACATATTGCCCCACAGATTACCAAACAAACAATTTCAATTCACAATCCCTCTTCAAAAAAGATTATTGAAGAATTAGCAGTTAAACAAATTGATTCAGATCCAAAAATTAAAGAATTATTTACCGACGCTGGTATACGTGAAATAAATATCAGAAAAGAAATAAATGAAATTTTAGCTAAGGATCCAATAATTGGCATCCCAATAGATAAAATCTCTGAAGATCTCAAAGCATGGGCAAAGACGTTCAAATATCCAATTAATTTATGGCTGATAAAAAAATTCATTGAATTTGGAAATCCCGATAATATCATTTACGAATTCCCAGAAGAATTTAAACCAGAGATTGAAACATCTGAAAAAACAAAAGACACTTTTGAGGATTCAGAGAGGCAATTAGCACGCTATGATGTTGATATCTTAGATTTAGTACACGCAGGATATATTAAAATTGGTGACGAATTAACAATGGTTTACAAACCAAGAGCCGGTGAACGGAAAACATATAAAGGCATTGTACTAGAAGATGGTTCAATCTCCATACTCGGTAATACATTTTCCAGCCCTAGTTTTGCAGCACTATATGGCATTCAACATGCTGGTAGTGATAGAAAAACTGTAAATGGATGGACTAGTTGGAAAACGGCATCAGGCAAAACTCTTTCAGAAGTTAGAGAGGAAATTTTATCGAAAGAAAAGTTTTCTATGGTTAAAAGCCCCAAACTTTACCTGGGACAATAACTTCATTTAAATAATATTATGTTTGATTCAGAACTTGATAACAGTATCCGGCTCAGTTCATTTAATTGGTTAACTGAGCAGATAGAGATTTTTGGAGAAGATGTTTTACCCAGAACTCTCCTAGAAAAGGGATTTCTTTTTAAAGATGAACAAATACATTTGGTTGGACCTCCGGGAATCTGGAAACCTCGGATTATGCAGCTTCCTTTATCAATAACTACAACATCGGGTGGACCTTATGAAGACAGTGATATTAATAGTGGATTTTTTGAATATCGATATCAAGGACATGATAGAAATAATGCATATAACACAGGACTGAGAAAGGTTATGGAGTTGGGCTTGCCACTGATTTATTTCAACAGCACCATTCCTAGCAGATATCAAACTTTTTTCCCAGTTTTCATCGTTCATGATGCACCAAATCTTTTAACATTTACTGCGCAAGTAGATCAGATGGATATAATCACTCATCCAGATCGGATTGAGGAAAAGGATGAAATCTTTTGGAGAAGGAAATATGCCACAGTAAATGCTCAGGTGAGACTGCATCAGCAAAAATTCAGAGAAAGAGTTTTATTTGCCTATAGCAACCAATGTAGTCTTTGTAGGTTAAGACATCCAGAATTACTTGATGCTGCTCATATCATCGACGACAAAGAAGAAAAGGGCGATCCTATTGTACCAAATGGATTATCATTATGTAAAATACATCACGCTGCATTCGACAGGCATATCATAGGAATAACTCCGAATTATGAAATAAAAATTCGTCAGGATATTCTTGAAGAGATTGACGGTCCAATGTTGAAATTCGGACTTCAGTCTCTAAATAATGGAGAACTCAAACTTCCCAATAAACGCAAAGATTATCCTGATAAAGAGAGGTTGGATTACCGATATGGCTTGTTTTTAAAGGCTGGATAATAGTCAATTGTTACCCACCCAGAATGTCAGTTAGTTCGCATCTCTGGTGAATAAAAACAATTCCGCCGCTCCCTCATCCGCAGTCCTAAAAAAAAGTAATCCATTGAAAAAGCTTTCAGGCGGATTTCTTCGCCCTGAGGCTGTCGGATAACAGTTTCGCAATTCCT
>JBAXTR010000222.1:0-3872 GCA_037130095.1 Methanomicrobiales archaeon | reverse complement strand
GTCGTGGACACGCTTATCCATAACAGCGGGACGATCGATGTCTATGTAATCAGCAGCCAGGATAAAAGGCCGGAAAAGCCCGTTGAAATGGAACCCCTGCTGCCGGCGACCCCGCCAAAAGGATATGTGGGGTGCGTAGGTCTTATTATTTTAACTACCCTCGTAGGATGGTTGCTCAAGCCTTATCTCTCCCAGACAAACCTCCTGATGTTCTACCTGCTTGCTGTTGTCCTGACAGCATATCTATGGGGTCTACGCCCGGCAATTGTGAGTTCAATTCTCGGGGTACTTGCTTTTGACTTCTTTTTTGTCTCTCCCTTCCTGAGTTTTCGGATCTCTGACACCGAGTATATCATTACCTTATTTGGTTTGATAGTGGTCGCAGGGGTGATCAGCCTGCTCGTTGCCCGGGTACGGGAACATGCATTCGCGGCCCAGGTCCGTGAAACAGAGACAAGCACCCTCTTTGCATTATCACAGGACCTTACGGTAGCGGCAAATATCAACGAGGTGATTAAAGCAGTAACAAAGCATATCGGAGAAATATTTGACTGGGAATGTGTTTTCCTAATCTCTGAAAACGGCTCCCTTTTACAGTACTCAGGGAGTCCTGGACTTTCCCTGGATGCCGATGAAATCGCTGTAGCGACCTGGGCATTTTCACACGATACGGTTACCGGTTACGACACCGATACGCTCCATTCATCCCGGTTGAGGTATATTCCCTTGCGGATCAATAAGGGCAACCTTGGGATCCTAGGGGTAAAACCCAAAGAACCTGATGGTGTAATCAGCCCCGAGCAGTCCAGGCTCCTTGCGGCATTCGCCAACCAGGTGGCCCTTGCAATCGAACGAGTGAATGTGAGCCGGGTTTGTGAAAATAAGGAGGAATAAAAGAGGATTTTCGGGATTGTTATCCTGTAACACAATTAATCTCCTGCCCATTCATGATCTGGGTGCGACAGAATACCCAGGCCCCGGGTAGGTGACTATGCCACGTCGCCAAACACCTCAAATTCCATTATAAGCCTCAATTTAGCCCCTGATCACCCGCCCCGCCCAATAACTATCCCCCCTGTTTTGTAACAAGTGTATGCCCTTCGGATGAAGGGCAGGAGTATCAGCAACATGGCAGATTTTATACAGACCGCAAATGTCAAGCGTTCGGTACGTGAACTTACGACACCGATCCCTGACGTAGCAACACTGAACACCCTTGTACAGGGCGTGATCGACACAAACGCATTCCAGTGCGTGAATTTCATCAGGGCCGGAGTAACGGTCCCGGGTGTGACCAGGGGCACCGAGTCTTACACGGTGAAGGTCATTTACGAGGATGCGAATGCCAAAAATGTCGGTAATATATCAGCGAAGGCAAAGACCGTTGCAGGCCTCAACGCGGCAGCAGCAGCCATCCTTGCAGATAGTGCACTTTCTACCGCAATCGGTGGTACTGCACTCCGTGATGCCGAGAATGAAAGTTACTCGGTATCACTGAAATGCCACGACCCGAACGGTGAGGACTACATGGTCACCTTCACGCGAAAGAACATTACCGTCTCAACCTACGAGGACAGTGCCATTGTCGCCCGCGTGAACACCTGGGCGAACACAAAGCCTGCACTAGCATAAAGGGAAACAAAGCCTGGGGCCCGGGTTTTTCCCACCTCACCTCTCATCCCCGTACAGCCGGTACAAACCCGCATGGAACCGGGCAGGAATACGGGTGAATGGCGGTACCCGGTACCCCTCCCCTTTTTGGGAGATTTTTCGCATGGACCTGGAAACAACCGCTCTTATCCTCGGTGTTGTCCTCCCGCTGTATCCCTCACTCTTCTCCATCTACGAACGGATCGGGAAGTACGAGTTGATATGCAAGGAATTCACGGCACTACGGGAAGAGCACGACAAAATAAAGGAGAAACATCATGGAACAGGAGATCATCAATATCATCGAGATCGGATTGACGCTGCTCGCCGCGCTGATTGCATGGATCCAGCACAGAAAAGCACAAAAGGCGGACACGACCCCAAGCAGGGTGATCAGTTATTTTGACCCGGTTGACGACACGGTCACCGCAGCACCAGAGGCAGTACCCGGGCGGTCGTGGAAAATGACTGACAGCACGAAACGCTGGCTGACGTTCGACCACTCGCCGGTCGAGCAGGAAAGCCTTCTCAGACAGGTCGCAGAAGCTGAAGCAGAACGGCTGGACACGTACACTATCACGGTCCCATCGGCATGGTACGACATCGAGTACGGGCTTATCAGGGGCTCGGGAAAAACGGGAGTAACATGAACAGGCTGTCGAAACGGAGAAAACTTGTCATCGGAGGCTGTGTTTTCGCAGCCATTGTGGCAGGGCTTGCGATCACGGGAGCCCCTGCCCAGGCGGCTGCGGTAGGTGTTTCCTTCGTGGGATATTCTGACCAGTCACTCACCGGTTCATCGGATATGACATGGACAGTGTCAAACGGCGACCTTTCGAAGGTCCCTCCGCCCGGTACCGGGCAGGAAGTACTGAGTGGAGGGTACCAGGACAGTTTCGTCCTCACTGGTCCTTCGCAGTACGAGAGCTCGCAGGTGCTGAACAATTCAGATATCGTCCATTTCGATACGATGAGCCAGGTGCAGTCTTCCGGACCGGGACTCTATGATGAGAGTATGATGCTCAATTCCGCCGGAGCACCTGCTGCAGGTGTGACCTGTGGTGCAGGATCGCTCGATGCAGAAGGAGCGAACTTCACCGCGACACCGTATTATGAGACGGTTATTACGGAATCGATGTTTATGACCGATGAACTGGCATACCGATCAATCGGATCTATCGGCCAGGCAGACCCTGAGATCCCGGACATGGTTACCTTCACTGCTGTCGGGTCTGGTTCGGGAATGGGATCGATGAGCTTCGGTTCTTCCAGCCTGGCGGGGATTGGTGATACTAGTGAGCTCGGTTATGGAAATTCGATTGGTAAGGACCTGATGGTAAACGGCCGGTTCACTATTGGCGAGGACGTGCGGTGGACGTCGTTTGCGAAGACGTTTGATGTGCAGGTGCAGGGGTAAACCCCGATCCCTTTTTTTCGGGGGATTAAAAATAAGTTACCACCTAAGTTTCCCATTTTTTAATACTCTTACTATTCCACCACTTTGTGAAACAACGACTCCGGTTTCATTTGCTGCCTGTTTTATTACTGCTACTGAAGAATGAAGAGTTCCTAACCCTTTTAATAATTACATCATGCCCGCATCGATGATGATGTATCATCCCACGGCAATTAGAACACCTTCACCGTTTATCACAAATGCTTCATCTGATTGAAAAAAAAATTCCTTGATATAGTCCCTGCCAGGATTGGTGCTCCCTGGCACTTGGTACATCCAGAAGTCCGTAGAGTGTTTCTCAACACCCCGTATCCAGGCATATGTTCCAAAGTACGAGGGACTCAGGTTCGTATGCTCTTCTCAACTACGATATTCTGGAATTTTTTTTCGGAACATGGACGTCGTTTGTCTCGCAGATGGGTATAAGTAAGAACCGGGATATTCTATTGGTTAATCATGAAAAAATTCTTGTTTTCCGGCATATTACTGATATTTTTCCTGGTATCCATCATTTCAGCCAGTGCAGAAGTAACCGTTAATCCTGACGTGTATTATGGATCCGTAGTGGTTAACAGTGATCCGACAGGTGCCACGGTTACCCTCAATAACGGCGTGTATAGTTCCATCACCCCTGCTGATATACAGAAGGTGCCACCAGGCACCTATACTCTTAAAATCACAAAACCCGGCTATATTAGTTATAAAAATGAAAATTTTATCGTAATGCAGGGACAACCGAACACCGTTTTCCAGGCCCTGTCAAAAA
>JBAXTR010000221.1:0-3880 GCA_037130095.1 Methanomicrobiales archaeon | reverse complement strand
TAAACCGGGTAAAACAACACTCCTTGGAAGGGCGTATTAGAGCCATTCCCTATTTTTTTTGCAATTGATAATCTGTATGGTTCGTTAAGTTTCAGTGACAGATTCGATCTCTTGGAATTTTTTTAACACGTTAAATAACGGTCAATAAAAAAATATGGAATAATTGGCCTTTTTTAAACTCTGCATATTTCAAAAAAGAGGAGATACGCAGACAGGAGGGGGTTAACCTCCCCCCTGCCCCACCCCCAAATAAGATATTCTTTGGGCAGGGTTTTCCCGGGCATTTAAAATAATTTATGGCCTTATTTCAGTACCATCCCAACCGGGGTCGCCGAAGCGGCGGGGCGGAGCCCCTGGAGCGTGACTAAAAATTAGAATTTCCTAAATCTAAAACACGGATTTCAGATGAAATGGACAGATCCAATTTATTTTTTGCAATGGTGGTTCCTTTGAACGGTCCGGTTAGGGACCGTTAAGGTTCACCAACATTAGGAACTAATATCACCAAAAAAACAGTCGAAAAAAAATTAGATTACTTAAATCGCCAACCGGCCCGTTCACGGGTCCCGGGGGCAGATGTACCTGATCTCGAATCCCGGGTTTGCCAGGTCACCGGAGAGGACTTTTCTCCCCCCGCGGAAGAATAACTTACCGCAGCGAGAACACTTTTTAAGTTTGAGCTGGTCAATCAGCCTCATCGGGAGGTAGAATTCAAATTTTGTCCTTGGGAACTCCCCTGGGCCGGGATTCAGGCAGCACTCATCAAGCCCGGCAATCAGCTGCATGACCTGTAACGGGTTTGCACCCATGTCATCGAACTTCTTGAAGATAAAGTAGTTGAACACCAGCCATGAGAAATCGCTCCGTTCAACTATCTCGTCCATATCTCCGGCCTGGTCCACGAAGTCCTCAAGCGTGCACCCGCAGAGGGGACACCGGCCCCTGACCAGTTCGTCGAGGAATACTTCCTCCTGGCATCCCGGGCATGTTGTGTGAGGGGCGAGCATACGTGAAGTCATGGTGGTTCAGTTCCAAAAGATCGGGAGGCAAGGGGGCCTCTCGGTTGCTTTTTCTATTGGCTCCCGGCATACTTAAACCTATACGAAGTGCCCATCTATTGAGCAGGAATGGTTAAATTCGCCGTAAATAGCGGCAAATAAACATTGTGCTCTGGTGTCATGCAGGCACGATATTTCGATGATGGCGGGAACGTCAGGTAGCAGACTACAGAGCGCATGTTGCAATGATTACCTGGCAACTCGTTGCGGAGTCATCAGGTTCGCATTAGTGCGAATTTACGACGTAACGGGGGTCATCCCGTTATCTCATTGATGGTTTTCTGACCCCGGTGGGAATGAAAAGGTTCATGCTCCACGCCCTCTCAACTCTCGCCATGGAGATACCACAGGTTCCATGTGCCTGCACGATTGCAGGGTCTGACCCTTCAGGTGGGGCTGGTATCCAGTCAGATATTAAGACCTTCAGTGCCCTGGGGGTTTGGGGGCTTTCGGTCATCACCGCCCTGACCTCCCAGAATGCAAATAATGTCAGGGGGATATGGAACGTACCTGAAGATGTCATACGGCTACAGCTGGTGACACTTCTTGAAGATTTTGATATTAGGGCGTTTAAAACCGGCATGCTCTACGACCTTGGGGCGGTTGCTGCAGCGGTGTGGTGTATCCCGAAGAGGATACCCCTCGTCGTAGACCCCGTGATGGTATCATCAAGCGGGCGTCCCCTGATGGACCCGGAAGCGCTGAACGAACTGGTAGAAGAACTCTTACCAAGGGCAACCATTGTCACACCAAACCTCCCGGAGGCCGAAGTACTTTCGGGAAACGGGACGATTAGGTCACTTGATGACATGCGGGCCGCTGGCCGGAGCATTATGAAGGTTGGTCCTGAGTATGTGCTGGTGAAAGGTGGGCACCTTCCTGATAGCAACGGAGAAGTTACAGACCTGCTGATAGGCCATGAGCAGGAGTGGATTTTTTCCGGGGAACGACTGCCATTCGGGGCACATGGTACGGGTTGCTGCCTTTCAGCAGCAATTACCGGATATCTCGCACTTGGGAACGATGTACCTGCCGCATGTGCCGCTGCAAAAGAGTTTGTCGGGCACGCGATTGGTTCATCGATTACAACGAAAAGTGGATGCCATGTAGTAAATCCCGGGTTTGGGGGAATGTGAAATGATCGACAACCTGATTTATATTCATCCTGCAGATAGTAGTTGTTGCAATCGCAGAATTCTGATTAGATAAATGGGGGATATAATGGGACCAGATAATAATCAACTATTCCGTGAAGTTTTTGAGGGGGCCCCCGATGGGATGGCAGTATTGGATAATTCAGGAGTAATTATCCACCTGAACCGTAAGGCACTAGAAATAACGGGTTATCCGGACGCCGCCATACTTAAGGGTAGGAATTTTACATCTATCCTGGCAGGGACCGATCACAGCTTTTTCCAGGAATACTTAAACCTGTTAATGTCTTCCGGTGCAGGGATTGTCCGGGAATTTGGTCTCCAAAGGAAGGATGGTTCGACGTTAACAGGTGAATTTCTGCTTTCCCAGGTTTCTGGTGGTGTCGGCAGTCCCGGAATGGTGATTGCATCATTCAATGATGTATCTGACCGGGCTCGATCAGAAAAAGCGTTAAATTCAGCAGTCAGGATGCTGAACCGGTTTAACAGTATTACCCGTCATGATATCATGAACCAGTTGACGATCCTCCTTGGTTACCTGGAACTTTCACATGACATGGTGACGGACGCCACCCTGAAAGAATTCATATCAAGGGAAGAGGGTGCGGCTGAGACTATCCGAAAACAGGTCGCCTTTACCAAGGAATACCAGGACTTGGGAATCAATACTCCAGCCTGGATTGATATGCCAACGGTGATCAGGGAGACTGCATCGGTTGTCGATCATCCGGGTATGAAAGTAGAAGTGGTGATAGAACAGGGTCTCAAGGTCTTCGTGGATCCACTAATCAGGAAAATTATTTCAAATTTTATTGAAAATACAGTCCTTCATGGAAAAACTGCAACAGGGATCACGATTACGTCTTCAGAATATCCAGGGGGGCTTGTTATCGCCTTCAGCGATAATGGTGTTGGTGTGCCAGTTGAGGACAAGGAACGGATTTTCACACGTGGCTTTGGGAATAAACGGGGGTATGGCCTGTACCTCGCAAGAGAAATTCTTGCCTTAAACGGGTTGACAATTGCCGAAAACGGGGAAGCAGGTAAAGGGGCAAGGTTCGAGATTACTGTGCCCAAGGGTGGTTATAGGGTGGGGTAATTGGAATTGGGAAACTATTTTTTTGATTCATAGTCATAAGATAATAATGTGAACAGTTGATTAGAAACGGTTTAGATGATATTCCTCACTTGTTTCAGCCTTTCAATAAAAATGACGTCATTATAATGAATACATTGATATCATGTAATTTCATTCGAATACAATGTAATCAATTATGACAACAAGTATTACAGTCCGCGTACCTGATAATTTAGTAGATCAGCTCGACGAACTTGCAGGTTCTCTTGAACGTTCAAGAGCATATCTTGTAAAAAAAGCGATGGAGATGTATCTTTCTGAATATGCAGATTGTCTCATTGCCATAGAACGTCTGCGGGATAAGGATGACGACATTATTTCCTCGCAGGAGATGAAAAAACTCCTTGATATTTCCGATTGATTATGCATGTTCTGTCTTCAACGGCTGGGACTTTTGGAATTATTACTGCCCGAACTGGGGATTTGATTTAGTTGATGACTCTAATTCAACTCTCGAATTTTTCATTGGATCTACTGTGGATTCAACGAGAATCTTTCCCATATAAACAGGATTATATTATTCTTATGAG
>JBAXTR010000220.1:0-3907 GCA_037130095.1 Methanomicrobiales archaeon | reverse complement strand
AGACTGGAGCTGTACCCGCGCATATCATCGAGGGGTACCGTAAAGAAGCCGAATCCAAGGGAAAGGCAACATTCGAGTTCGCCTGGGTTATGGACAACCTGAAGGAAGAGCGTGAACGTGGTATTACCATTGATATCGCACACAAGCGGTTCGATACTGCAAAGTTCTACTTTACCGTCGTGGACTGTCCAGGACACAGGGACTTCGTCAAGAACATGATCACCGGTGCATCACAGGCCGATGCAGCAATCCTTGTGGTTGCAGCAGCCGATGGTGTGATGGACCAGACCAAGGAACATGTTTTCCTTGCAAGAACTCTCGGTATTACCCAGCTCATTATCGCCATCAACAAGATGGACGCCCTTAAACCACCCTTCGACCAGAAGCGGTATGAAGAGGTCAAGAAAGATCTCTCGGCACTCCTCTCGATGGTCGGATACAAGCCGGCTGATATTCTCTTTATCCCTATCAGTGCTCTTGGCGGCCAGAACATCAAGGTCAGGAGCCCGGATACCCCATGGTACACCGGACCGCCCCTAATTGAGGCACTAGACACATTGAAAGAACCTGAAAAGCCGACAACGTTACCGTTCAGGCTCCCAATCCAGGATGTCTACAGTATCTCCGGTATCGGGACTGTCCCGGTAGGCCGTGTAGAAACAGGTATAATGAAGAAGGGAATGAAGGTTTCCTTCCAGCCTGCCAATAAAGAGGGTGAAATCAAGTCCATCGAGATGCACCATGAAGAGATCCCACAGGCATTACCCGGCGACAACGTCGGCTTTAACGTCCGTGGTATCGGTAAGGGAGATATCCGCCGCGGTGACGTCTGTGGTCCTTCAGATATACCACCCACAGTTGCGGATGAATTTACGGCACAGATTGTCATTCTCCAGCACCCGAGTGCAGTAACCGTCGGTTACACCCCGGTGTTCCACTGTCACACTGCCCAGACCGCCTGCACATTTGTCGAGCTCCGTAAGAAACTCGACCCACGCACCGGCCAGACCAAAGAGGAGAACCCGACATTCCTGAAATCAGGAGACGCCGCAATCGTCCAGATCAAGCCGACCAAGCCGATGGTCATCGAAGACGTGAAGGTGATCCCACAGCTTGGCAGGTTTGCCATCCGTGATATGGGATCGACGATCGCAGCAGGCATGTGTATCGGGGTCCAGCCCAAACAGATGAGATAAATATCAATACATTTTTTGGTGAAACGTTATGCAAAAAGCCAGAATACGCCTTACAGGCACGGATTTCAAGAAAGTAGAGATGGTATGCAACCGTATCAAGGAGATCGCGGAACGCACCGGCGTGAATCTGGCTGGTCCAATTCCCCTCCCGACGAAGAAACTGGTAGTCCCTATCAGGAAAAGCCCGGACGGGGAAGGGACTGCAACATGGGACCGCTGGCAGATGCGTGTCCACAAGAGACTCATCGATATTGATGCGGACGAACGTGCACTCCGCCAGTTGATGCGCACCCAGGTCCCGAAAGATATCGGCATCGAGATAGTTCTTGAGAGCTGAGGGACGGCGTGCCAGCCGCCAATTTTTTTTCCGGAATTACAAAGCGGCTCTCATTTGAGAGATGTTTCCTTTTAATACTAGTCCTTGCGATAATTCTCAGGTTTGCATTCCTGGACCTGAAACTGCTACACCATGACGAGGCAATTCATGCATGGTTTGCCTACGAGCTGGTGACAAAAGGGGTCTACAGCTATGACCCGATGTACCACGGCCCGTTACTCTATTACCTGACCGCCGGTATGTACTGGTTATTCGGCCAGTCTGACCTTATCGCCCGCCTCCTCCCTGCCCTGTTTGGTACGCTGCTGGTACCGCTCATTTATTTTATCTACCGGCTCGGGTACCTCGATAAAAGACAGGCGCTTGTCGCTGCATTATTCGTGGCAATTTCCCCGGACCTGGTCTATTTCTCCAGGTTCCTCCGCCATGACATATTTCAGCTGTTCTTTACCCTGCTGATCCTTGTCGCCCTGCTCTATTACCTGAATTCGGGGAAGATGCGGTACGCATTGCTGGCCGGAATAGGGGTGGCAGGCGGGATGGCACTGAAAGAGGATATGCCACTATTCCTCCTGATCTTCCTGGTCTTCGGGATTTACCTTCTTGTCAGTAAAAAAATTGTATTGCCGAAGACCTGGAAACGGGATGCACTCCTTGGCATCCTCCTTGCTGTTGCAATTCTTGCAGTCCTGTATTCATCATTCGGGATGCATTACGAGGTCCTCGAGACAGGATTAATTAAAGCATGGAACCACTGGACGGCAATGCACGGCCAGTGTCGTATCTGCGGGCCGTGGTTCTTCTATATCCTCCTGTTCCTGCTATACGAAGTGCCCATTTTTATTTTTGCCATCGTTGGTATTGTACAGTTTGCAGGAAAAGGGGGCAGGCTGAAAAGAGGCATTGCAAAATGTACCGGGTATTTCACCCGGATAAAAACAGAACCAGGACCGGAATCAGCCACGCCTGACCTTGTCACGACAAGTATCAGGCAACTGGAAAGCAGGAAGGTGATGCCTGTTCTAAAGGACAAGCGGGATGACTTTTTCGTGTTCTGCCTGTTCTGGCTTGTTATTTCGCTTGCGGCCTATGCCTATATCGGGGAAAAAGTGCCGTGGCTTATCATCCACCAGCTGTTACCGATGATCTTTGTAGCAGTCTACATGATGACGCAAAAGAAGATGGTCATCGCACTGATTACGTGCCTGTTCCTCATTGTGATGACATGGCATGTCGCATTTATTCCCGCAGATGTAAACGAGCCTATCGTGCAGGTGCAGAACTCGGAGGACGTCCGGACAATCATGAAAATTATCGATGCGTCGGATCTCGTAGTAATTGCATCGAAAGATTACTGGCCACTTCCGTGGTACGACCGCGGTCATGGCTGGGATAAGGTCCGGTTCTATGGTGAGGTGCTCAATAGCGATGAGATCTACCGGCAGTTGCCGGATATGGTCATTACCCATGACCTCGAGAGCTATCCGGAACTGAAAGGTTACCATAAAAGGACCTACAAGCTCTCGTACTGGTTCTCAGTAGTTGATAACGAGAATCGAATCCCCGAGTATTATTTCAACCGCGATGGCAAGATGGGTAGTATTAATCTCGATATTTTTACCCGGATTGGTACAAATGCAGATGAGGTGATGATGAACGGGCCTGAAAGCGGGGGTAAAACATGGAACTTCGCATTATCGACAGGTACCGGGATCCCAAAAGGAAATCCCGTACCCCTGATCTATCCCAATCCATTGTCCAACCTGACCAGGGTATCAAGCACCAGATTGTAACACCTTTTTCCAAGAACTAATAGAATGGCAATGATAGGGTTCCCCAGCTTTAATTTTTTCATCAGCTGAAACACATAGGCAGGACGGCAATTTTATTCCGCCCCACTCGTACCAGGACGGGCTTTTACCATGGTTGAACCCAGGTAGTTCCTGGACATTCCAAGATTGTATGTGTCCATTTCCTTTCCCTGATAAGATAATCAACGCGACGGGGGAGCCCGGGGGATCGTTGTTAATTTTCAGAATAATCTTGTATTTGCAGGAGTATCTTTAAGAATTTGGCCTTTGTTGAAACACTGCATATTTAAAAAAGAAGGAATAGGTTGACAGGAAGGGGTTTCACACCTTCCCTGCCCCACCCCGATAAGATATTCATTGACAGGGTTCATTTGGGGAATTCAAGAAAATTTCAGAAATATTGATATTATTCACTATCCCAACCGGGGTCGCCACAGCGGCGGGGCGGAGCCCCGGGAGCGTGAATAACTATTGGAATAATCTAATCTGCAAGATAAATTTGAGAGGGTTTCCCATGAAACTGTTTAAACGAACGCCAATACGTAGAGATTTAGAAAGGACAT
>JBAXTR010000022.1:0-14827 GCA_037130095.1 Methanomicrobiales archaeon | reverse complement strand
ATATCAGGGAGACCGATGGGCGGATCAAGACTGCAGCCAAGTTCCTGAACCAGTTCGATGCACCGAATATCCTTGTTGTAACCTCAAGACAGTACGGACAGTACCCTGCAAAGAAATTTGCCGAGATAATCGGCGGAATGGCTGTTACAGGGCGGTTCATCCCAGGAATGCTCACAAACCAGAACCTCCACAACTATATCGAACCCGAAGTAGTTGTTGTCACTGACCCGATTGGTGATGCGCAGGTAGTGAAAGAAGCCGTCCAGAGCGGGATACCGATCCTTGCCCTCTGTGATACCAATAATATGACGAGTTTTATTGACCTGGTCATACCGACCAACAATAAAGGCCGGAAAGCTCTTGGTATGATTTATTATCTCCTCACAAGAGAGATGCTCCGGCTCCGTGGAATTACTACCTCACTCACCCCGGAAGATTTCGAGACCGAGTTCTAGATATACCATCAGTATAAGAGGTTAGTCCGATGAAGATGCGTCCATGCGCTGTATCAGGCATGTTCTATCCAAGTGATCCGGATCACCTCGAACAACTGCTGGCAAAATTTTTTAAGGATGCCGGTAATGATCGCAATTCGAAAGGAATTGTGGTTCCTCATGCCGGGTATATCTACTCCGGCAGAGTAGCGGCACTTTCCTATGCATCAATCCACCCCGGTTTCTCCGGTACTTTTATCCTGGTTGGCCCCAGTCATCGTGGTTTTGAAACATGCGTCTCAATGGTACCATGGGAAACCCCACTTGGTATCGTCGACAATGACAACGAACTGGGTGAGTCCCTGAATATTGATCCGGACGAGGTCTCACACCAGGATGAACACTCCCTGGAAGTCCAGGTCCCGTTTATCAAGTACAGGTTCCCAAGGGCCAGGATAACCCCGATAATGATGGGCAGGCAGGATTACCGGAGTGCGCTGGTATTATCCGAGCAGATTTCCAGTGCCATTAAGCGCACAGGGAGGGATGTAAGGATTATTGCATCCTCAGATTTCTCTCATTATGTTCACGCCGATGTCGCACGGAAAAATGACCTTTATGCCATCGAGACGTTGTACAAATTCGACATTCCCGAATTTTACCGGCGTATAGGGGAAAGAAACATTACTGCATGTGGTTACGGGCCAATATCTGCCATGCTCCTGGCCTGCCAGGAGGAAGGTGCCCGAAAAGCAGAACTCATCAATTATGCCACAAGTGGGGATATCACCGGTGACAATGCCGCTGTTGTGGGTTATGCAGCCATTTCGGTGGTATAGTGGTCACATGGAGTGCACCTGGAAAGGTTTTCCTTTTCGGTGAGCATGCAGTGGTATATGGGAAACCTGCTATCGCAATGGCAATCAAACCGCGGGTCTTTGTTACCGTGCGGAAAAGCAGGGCACCCCATCCTGCAAAATCACCCTATATTGACAGTTGTTTTGATGAAATGGGTGTAAAAGGAAGCGTGTATATCAATTCACAGCTCCCAAGTTCATCGGGCCTCGGTTCTTCAGCAGCGGTAACAGTCGCAACCCTCGCCGCGATCAATGATGAATTTGATATAAATCATTCCCGCGAGCAGATAGCAGAAATGGCGTTTAATATCGAGAAAAAAGTCCAGAAAGGACGGGCCAGTCCCACGGATACGACCGTGTCCACCTACGGCGGGCTGGTTTTTATCATGGGTACCTCGAGAAGACGTCTCCCGCCGGAAAGTTTCCAGATGGTCGTAGGGAACACCATGGTCTCTCACAGCACCTCAAAGATGGTTGAGATGGTTGCCGACCTGAGGAAAAAAAATCCTGAAATATGTGACCCGGTCCTTGATGCAATCGGAGGGATAACGATGAGTGCGATGCACCACCTTGTTGACCCTGTCCAGCTCGGGAGGCTGATGAATATGAACCACTCGCTCCTTGAAGTGCTTGGGGTCGGCCATCCCGCGTTGTCACGGCTTGTGCTGTCAGCCAGGGGCGCAGGGGCGTACGGTGCAAAAATTACCGGTGCAGGTGGAGGGGGCTGCATGGTTGCCTTGTGCCCGAAGCACCTGAAGAGCCGTATCGCCGGTGCGATTGAGGCATGCGAAGCACGTGCCTTTGTTACCAATATCGACACCGAAGGAGTAAGAAAGGAGAAGGATGTCTGAAAGAGTCCTCCTGAAACTGGGTGGCAGTGTTATCACCGATAAGGCTGCTGATGGAATCATACGGTCTGATGCGATTGAACGGATTGCAGAAACAATAGCCGGACGGAAAGGGAAATCACTCGTGATAGTGCATGGTGCCGGGTCGTGCGGGCACCCGGAAGCGAGTCGATACCAGGTGAAATCCGGTGTTTCGGCAAAAAACCGTGAAGGTATCTTTATCACGCACATGGCAGTAAGAAGACTGAATGATCATATTGTCATGGCACTGCGTAACGCGGGTGTTGAAGCCGTGGGTGTGCAACCCCTTTCTGCCTGCGTTGCTGATGGTGGCTGGCTCGTATCGTGTGAGTACCGGCAGCTTGAATGTATGCTCGGGCTTGGTATTGTCCCGGTGCTCCATGGGGATATGGTAATGGATTGTTCATGCGGCGCCAGTGTTGTATCAGGCGACCAGCTCGTGAGGGTCCTGTCAACGTCTCTCGGGATCCGGCGGGTTGGACTTGCCACGGATGTACCGGGTGTCTTACATGACGGGAAGGTGCTCCATGAGATTACACCTGCGATGATGGCCGCCCTCTCGCTCGGGGAGTCAGGCCATACGGATGTCACCGGGGGAATGCGTGGAAAGGTGAAAGAGCTCTGCCAGCTTGCCGAAGCGGGAATCCCCTCTGATATTTTCCATGTCTCCAGGATTGGTGACTTTCTTGATGAGGTGCCTCATGGTGGTACATCCGTAAGGGGGGAGAAACATGTCTGACCCGGTTTCACTAACATCGTCAAGGAAACTTGACCATCTGCGTATTTGTGTTGAAAAATCAATAGAACGCGGTTACACCGGATTTGATGATGTCCGGCTTATCCATAATGCCCTCCCTGAATGCGACATGGACCGGGTCAATACCGGGATACGGTTTCTCGGGCACCAGTGTAAACTCCCCCTGTTCATCGCGGGGATGACGGGGGGCCATCCCGAGACCCTTGAGGTAAACCGGCGGCTGGCCAGGGCTGCCCATACGTATGGTCTTGGGATGGGTGTCGGGTCACAACGGGCTGCCCTTGAAAACCCGGACCTGGAAGGGACGTTTTCAGTTGCAAGGGATGAGGCCCCGCATTCGTTCCTGGTGGCGAACCTGGGGATTGTCCAGCTCCGGGACCATGGGAATGAATGGGCTGACCGTGCTGTATCAATGATCCGTGCTGATGCTATTGCCATCCATGTTAATTTCCTTCAGGAGGCAATCCAGCCCGAGGGAGATCATGACGCTTCAGGGTGCCTTAATGCACTCAGGGCGCTATGTGAAGATTTTAAGTACCCGGTCATCATAAAAGAAACTGGGAGTGGAATTTCAGCAGAGACTGCCGGCGCAGTCTTTGGTGCAGGAGTAAAAGCCATCGATATAGGCGGCTGGGGCGGGACATCCTGGGCCGCCATTGAGGGCATACGGGCAGAGGAAAGCTCAAGCGAGAGCGATAAACGACTGATCAGCCTTGGTCAGGAATTTACTGACTGGGGTATACCCACCGTAGTGAGCCTGTGTGATGTGTCACGGACAGGCGGGCCAATAATAGCCACGGGAGGCCTCAGGAGCGGCGTGGATATGGCAAAGGCCCTGGTGCTCGGTGCCGACCTCTGTGGAATGGCATTGCCACTCTTACAACCTGCATTAACCGGAGAAAAAGCGTTATTTAATGCGATTGATACGATCGAGCACCAGTTCAGGGTTGCGATGTTCCTGACCGGGTCCCGTTCTATCGCGGAACTAAAAACAAGACGTGCAATTATCACCGGGAAAACCCGGGAGATGGTGGACAGCATCATGGAGGAATATAATGGATATTGAAATTATTGCAGTTGGCGGATATGACGAGGTCGGGAGGAATATGACCGCCGTCCGCTGCGGGAAAGAGATAGTTATTTTCGATATGGGCCTGCGGCTTGACCAGGTTATGATCCATGAGGACGCAGAAGTCGAGAATATGCATTCTCTTGACCTTATTCAGATGAAGGCAATCCCTGACGATACGCTGATGAATACGGTTGAGGGGAGTGTCAAGGCAATTGTCTGTTCTCATGGGCATCTTGATCACATCGGGGCCATACCAAAGCTTGCACACCGTTATAATGCTCCGATCATCAGCACACCGTATACTACTGAACTGATCCGGCAGCAGATTTCCGGTGAGCAGAAATTCGGGGTTAATAACAAGTTATTTGCCCTGAAGGCAGGGCAAAAATACACACTTTCGCAGAACCTTGTCCTCGAGTTTGTACGGATGCAGCACAGTATTATTGACACCGTGACCCCGGTCCTCCATACACCCCATGGGGCTATTGTCTATTCCTGTGATTTTAAACTGGACAGGACCCCGGTAATTGGTGACCCACCTGACTTTGCCCGCCTCGCCCAGATCGGAAAAGAGGGGGTCATCGCGTTGATTGTTGAAAGTACCTACGTCGAGAATAAAGGACGTGCGCCAAGCGAACGGATTGCAAGGGACCTTGTCAGGGACACGATAACGAGTTACGAGGATGATAAAAACGCAATCCTTGTTTCGACATTCTCCTCGCATATTGCAAGGGTTAAGACAATTGCGGAGTGTGCGCACGAGATCGGTAGGAAGCCTGTTCTCCTTGGCAGATCGATGGAACGCTACAGTTCCACAGCCGAGCAGATGAAACTCGTGGCATTTCCTGATACGGTAAGCATGTTCGGAAACCGGAGAACCGTTGACCGGATGATGCGGCGGATGATGAAGTCCGGAAAGGAAAAATTCCTTCCTATTATTACCGGTCACCAGGGGGAACCCGGGTCAATCCTCACCAGGCTTGTGCTAGGTGATACCCCGTACAAGATTGAAAAAGGAGATAAGGTGATCTTCTCGGCAAAAGTAATTCCGAACCCCATGAACAAGGGTCAGCGCTACATGGTAGAGGCACACCTGGGAATGACAGGGGCGCGGGTTTTTGAAGACCTCCACGTCAGCGGGCATTCTTACCGGGAGGACCATTATGAATTCATCCACCTGCTGAACCCGCAGCATATTATCCCGGCACACGGGAATATCAGGATGACATCTGCCTACGCTGAATTTGCATCGGAAATCGGCTATACCCTTCACAATGACGTGCATATCATGTCAAACGGGCACAGGTTGAAAATTAACTAAGATAACAGGAGATAATCATGGATCTGATGGAGTATCTTGATTCAACACAGAAACAGGTCGACAGGATGATAGACCGGTTTTTCGGTGATGAGTTTTTGGAGTTAGGGAAAGCGAGTGCGCATCTCCTGCAAGCCGGAGGGAAACGCCTGCGGCCTGCGGTGGTGATGCTCGCTGCTGACGCAGTGAAACGAGGAAGCTCGGATGAGGTGATGCCAGCAGCCCTGGCACTTGAACTGACCCACAGTTTTACCCTGATCCACGATGACATCATGGATGGCGATGCATTCCGCCGGGGAGTGCCAACGGTTCACACGAAATGGGATGAACCTACGGCGATTCTCGCCGGGGACGTGCTCTACGCACGTGCCTTCGAGTTTATCAGTATCTCGGAAGCATCAGACAACGCGAAAGTACGGGCGATCTCCATGCTTGCAGCAGCCTGTGTCGAGATTTGCAATGGGCAGCATATGGACATGTCGTTTGAGAAACGCAACGATGTCACCGTCGGGGAGTATCTTGAAATGGTCTCTAAAAAGACCGGTGCTTTGTATGCTGCATCAGCTGGGATCGGGAGTATACTCGCTGGCGGGAATGCTGTCAGGACCCATGCGCTCTATCACTACGGTCTGTACACCGGCATGGCATTCCAGATCCAGGATGACCTGATCGATATCATGACCAGCCCTGAAAAGAGTGGTAAGGACCGGGCATCTGATATTCGTGAGGGGAAACAGACGCTTATTACCCTTAAAGCAAAAGAGAGGGGGCTTGATCTTTCCGAATATAAACGGGAACTGACCGAAAAAGAGATAGATGAACTTATCGGCCAGCTTGATTCCCTTGGAGTCATCAAGGACGTGAGAGATACAGCACTCGAACTTGTTCAGAAAGGGAAAGAAATTATTTCGATATTGCCGGATTCGGAGGCAAAAAAACTCCTCATTGATATCGGGGATTATTTTGTGACCAGAGGGTACTGACATGGATACAGACCCGAAAAATGCTCTTTTTATTTTCGCACTTCAGAATGCCGTCAAGCATAACAGCCTCCCGAAAAGTGGCACGGTTATCGGGATGGTCATGGGTAAATACCCTGAATTCAGATCACGGGCACAGGAAATAGCCCTGCTTGCAAAGGAAGTGCTTGCAGAGGTGGAGCTGCTCAGCCCTGATGAACGCAGGGAAAAACTGGCAGCCCTCGCCCCTGAGCTGATCGTAGAGATGAATGCGCCAAAAGTCCACACCCACGAACTCCCTCCGCTTGAACGTGCTGAAAAGGGTGTTGTGATGCGGTTTGCACCTAACCCCAGCGGGCCCCTCCACCTCGGTCATGCGCGGGCAGCCGTCCTGAACGATGCCTATGTCGAACGGTACGGCGGCAGGTATATCCTTCGTATTGAGGATACCGATCCAAAAAGGGTAGACCCGGAGGCGTACCGGATGGTCCAGGAAGATATCGCATGGATGGGCCTCCGGATTACTGACGTCTTTTACCAGAGTGACCGGTTTGACCAGTATTACCGGATTGGAAGGGAATTGATAGAACTCGGTGGTGCGTACGTATGTACCTGTGAGAATGAACAGTTCCGTCTTCTGAAACAGGCAAAAACACCCTGTCCATGCCGGGGCCAGTCAATTGAGGAGAACCTGGAACTCTGGCAGAAAATGCTGGATGGAGGGTTCTACGAAGGCGAGGCATCAGTCCGGGTCAGGACTTCGCTTGACCACCCTGATCCTGCAATGCGTGATTTTCCTGCATTCCGTATCCTGAATGAACCTCTGCACCCAAGAATTGAGGCACATATATATCCCCTGATGAACTTCACGGTGGCAGTCGATGACCACCTGATGGGTGTCACCCATGTTATCCGTGGCAAAGACCATATTGCGAATACCCGTCGCCAGAAGTTTATTTACGAGTACTTCGGCTGGAACGAACCTGTCTATCGTCATTATGGAAGGATGGGAATCGAGGGTGTCGTCCTCTCGACATCACAGATGAGGGAAGGTATCAGGTCAGGGGCATATTCCGGATGGGATGATATTAGGCTCGGGACACTCCGTGCCCTTGCCAGACGCGGGATACAACCTGAAGCAGTCAGGCAGGTAGTCCTCGATATCGGGATCGGGGAGACGGATATATCATTCTCGTGGGACAACCTCTTCGCAAAAAACCGTGATATTATCGATCCGGTTGCAGACCGGTTCTTTTTTGTCCCCGGCCCCGTACAATTTTCAATCGCAGGTGCGGCTGCAAGGGAAGCACATGCCCTCCTTCACCCCGGAGATGAGAAGAAAGGGTACCGGACGCTAACATTTGAAAAGGAAGTATTTCTTCCTGGCCAGGAATTTCAAAAAGAAGTACAGATGGTCCGGCTGAAAGACCTCTTCAATGTTCATGTCGACTGGACCACCGGATCTCCGGTTCTCACCTATGGTGGGGACGCACTTTCTGACGCACGTGCACAAAAAGCTCCCATCATCCAGTGGCTCCCGGCCGGAGATGCCACCGGTTGTACCCTTCATACACCGGAGGGGGATATCCAGGGTCTTTGTGAAGGAATTGTCAGATCTATGACTGATAAAGTAGTCCAGTTCGAACGGGTTGGATTTGCAAGAATTGATAGTGTTACAGATGAGGGAATAACTGCTTATTTCTGCCACAAGTGAGCGCAGGCCATTCAAAAATGCCTGTGTTTGTGGAAAATCAGCAAACCTTTTTTCTGGTCATCCGTAGAAATGAGCATAAGGATAGTCAATGGTCACCCGGTTCAGGCGCTATGGTCAGATCGCTGATGTACTCGTTAAATATGGATTCGGGATTTTTCTTGAAGACCTGTTTCCCGGTGTCCGCCGTTTTCGGTTACGGGGCAGTACCCCTGAGGAACAGCTTTCTATTTACGTCCGGATACGGCTTGCAATAGAGGAACTTGGCCCGACCTTTGTAAAGTTTGGCCAGATTATGAGTACCCGGCAGGAGCTCCTGCCCCAGCCCCTTATCGAGGAACTGGAAAAGCTGCAGGACCATAATAATCCGCTCCCGTTTAGCCAGATACTCCCTGTCATAAGGGAATCATGCCCGGATTACAAGGAGATATTCCTCGAGATCGAGGAGGAACCTGTGGCATCTGCATCCATTGCCCAGGTCCACCGTGCACGGCTCAGGGATGGGACCCTCGTCGCGGTAAAAATACAGAGGCCCGGTATCGAAGATATAATCGAGACGGACATCACGATCCTTGAATCCCTCGCTACAAGGCTTGAAAGGGCAGTTCCCGAGTCACGCATTTACAACCCGACAGGGATGGTCCAGGACTTTGCCGGCCAGATACGGAAAGAACTTGATTTTGTGAAGGATGGCAGGAATGCTGACCGGTTCAGAAAAAATTTTGAAGGGGTTGAAGGGGTAAAGTTTCCCAAGATCTACTGGCATTGCAGCAGCCGTCGCATGCTCACCATGGAGTTTGTTGAGGGTGTTAAAGTAACGAGTGTGGATGAAATCCGCGCAATGGGTATCGACCCGGTGACCATCGCCAGGGTCGGGTTCGATTCCTATCTTAAACAGATCTTTGAAGACGGGTTTTTCCATGGCGACCCGCACCCCGGGAACCTGATGGTCACGGCGAAGGGAGACCTTGTCTTCCTTGATTTCGGTGTTGTTGGAATTTTAAGGCCTGAAAAGCGGTTTTTATTTATCCGGCTGCTCCACGGGATTATTCATAACGATGTTGACATCCTCCTTTCCGCCTTTGAAAAACTGGGAGTAAATATCAGGGAAGAAGACCGGGAGGTCATCCGGGATGAATTGTATATTGCACTGATTGATTCGGAGGGAATTTCACTCGGAAACAACAATTTTTCGATGGTTGTCAACGACCTGACAGAAGTGCTCAGGCGTTACCAGTTGCGGGTACCAATCAGCCTCATGCTGATGCTGAAAGTAATCATCATGATCCTTGATATCGGAATTAAACTTGATCCAGACTTTAGTTTCGAAAAGCAGACTCATCCATTCCTTGAAAATGTGTCTGCAAGGATGAACCTGCCCGATCACCTTTTGAAGCAGGCGTCACGATCATTACTGGAAGCAGCGGACGGCATGTTTGACCTGCCACGAAATGTCAACCGGACACTCAAGAAACTTGCAACCGGGACCGTCACTGTTGAAATCGTCGAGACGGACGTCCGGAAACTCCAGCAGTCACTGGAGAGGACCACCGATAAACTCCTTGTTGGGATTATCACCGGTGCCGTTGTAATCGGGTCATCGCTGGTCCTTTTATCTTCAAATATCCAGTTGCCTGACTTTGTCTGGATACTGGCGGTATTCGGGTATAGTGCGGCGATGCTGGTAGGATTTTACGCACTCTATCATATTCTCGCGGCCCGGTTCAGGTAAAGGGAAAAATCCTGTAAATATATGATTTCTCCAATTTTCCCGTGGAATCGGGGATATTCACAGGTAATCTGGTAGAAGGGAGCACGTGATGAATCAGTGAAAGGTTTTTTTAACTTGATTTGTTTAGGAAAAGGGCATTTTGATTTATCATGGATCCCTGATATTTATGAAAATGCTCTATTGAAACCCTCTTAAATCTATCTTGTAAATTTGATTATTCCAATATTTAGTCACGCTCCCGTGGCTCCGCCCCGCCGCTGTGGCGACCCTGGTTGGGATAGGGAATAATCTTTCAAATCTCTGAAATTTTCTTCCAATCCCCCAATTGAACCCTTGCCCAATGAATATCTTATTGGGGGTGGGGCAGGGAGGGGGTGAAACCCCCTCCTGTCAACGTATTCCTTCCTTTTTCTAAATATACAGGGTTTCAAAACAGACTATAAAAAATGGAAATTTAGCCGGATGTTTCTTCACTAAAAAATAAATTGCAATGGCAGGAACCCCCTTCTGTTATCTCCTCTTCGTGATAGATGCAGGGGCAGACAATATTTTTATCTTTCTCCAGGTCGCCGCTCCTGATACGACAGGGGCAGTATCTCTCGCCAAACCGCTGTTTGTTTTTTGCAAGCCCCTTTATAACGTTTTCAAGGCGCTTTTCTTCGGGATTCAGCCTGTATCCATGCTTTTTTGCATATCCCTTCGCCCATGCTAGTATTTGCTTCTCATCATCTTCTTCTGCTGTCATAATTTCTGTTACTCCCTGTATTGCCTGCCTGATGTCTCCTCGTATTCCATATTGTCCGGTATAACCATAGAATATACGCCGGTTTGTTTATGGTCCCAAAACCTCTTAATTGTTGACCTGGTACTATCTCGAAATCCGCCGTAATTATTCCCCGGAAATAATCCGTGCGGCCACACGGTGATAGCTGGTTATGACATCCCCCTGTCCTGTCCGGTAAACGTCCTTGTCGAGGGACTCCCCAGTTTTCTTGTCCCAGAGTCGCATTGAGTCCATGCTGATTTCGTCTCCCACATATATGGCGCTGTCATCTTTCCCGAACTCAAGTTTGAAGTCCACCAGGTCTATCCCTTTCCCTCCAAGATAGTCCCGGAGCACACTGTTCACCTGCAGGGCTACCTGTTTAATCTCCCTGAGTTCTTCCGGCGTTGAAAGCTTAAGTGCGTAGATCAGGTCGTCATTCAGCATCGGGTCATGATGGGTATCATCTTTGAAATCGATGACAATTACCGGTGGGTTAAGCGGGGTCCCTTTCTCTATCGGGTAATTTTTTACTATCGATCCGGCCGCTATATTCCTAACTATCACCTCGAGTGGGACCATGGTCAGGTTGCGGGCAAGCAGGGTATTATCATCTATTTTTCGGATATAGTGTGTTTTTATTCCATTTTTCTCGAGCAGCGCGAAGAAAAATATTGATACGCCCGCATTAAGGCTGCCCTTGTCGGCCAGCGTATCTTTTTTTCCCCCGTCAAATGCCGTAATATCGTCCCTGAATTTTATTACCAGTTCTTTGGGGTTTTCAGTCCTGTAAACAGACTTTGCTTTCCCGGAATACAACAGCTCAAGTTGTTTCATGACACGGTCACCTGTCCGGATAAATGTTTGATGAGGCGCTTAATAAGTGGTTCCAATTCGTCTGAATACCAGCCCTTCTTTATAAACTGTGGATATATGCAGAGGCGTTCCAAAAGGACATAATTTCCCGCAGAGCGCCTGAGTGCATCTTCTTCAGGCCACGGATGTTCCGGGTTCACATAATCGATTGTCAAAGGGGAGATCCCACCCAGGTCATCAACCCCGCAGGGAATCAGGGATGCAGCGTCTGCAAGGTTTGGTGCGACCTGGATGGCCACTTCATCAGGGAGGTAATCACGGGCGACCCGTATCACAACACACATCTCATCAAAACTGATCACCTGCCTGCTGCCCATTGGTGTCCCAGGTTTCGGGCAGAAATTCTGGATGATCACTTCCTGGATATGACCGTAACGCTTGTGCAGGTCACGTATCACCATGAGTGATTCCTCACGGTCCTGCATGGTCTCACCGATGCCAAGGAGGAGGCCCGTTGTGAACGGGATCTTTAACCTGCCGGCGTTCACGATCATCTCTATCCGGTCTTCCGGTTTTTTCCCCGGAGAATTATGGTGTGCCGGAATGTCGGCTGTTGTCTCCAGCATAAGGCCCATGCTGGCATTCACCGGTTTCAGATACTCCAACTCTTCAGCTGTCATGATTCCGGCGTTCGTGTGAGGGAGGAGGCCGGCCTCAATGCTTCTCTCACACATATCATGGCAGTACTGCAGGATGTTGTCATACCCTGCCCGTTTTATCACGGCGTTGAAACCCGGTTCTTCTTCAGGCCGTTCGCCAAAGGTAAAAAGGGCCTCGGTACAGCCTCTCACCGCACCGGCAGTCAGGGTGCGTTCTACCTCATCCGGCAGCAAAATACAGTGTTCCGTTACTGGTGTCCGGAAACAACAGTACCCGCACCGGTTACGACATACCGTGGTGAGCGGGAGAAAGACATTTTTTGAGAAGGTAATAAAGTTCCTGTTCATATTCGCGGGCGCACCGTTTGTTACTCATGATGTGAGTTCTTTGGTAATTTATTGATCGATCCGCGTAAAAACGATGGATTTTTGATGTCCGTAGTGCTATTCGTATGAAATGTCCATAGAGGCTGTGGTCCCTTTTAAACCGGTGAACCCGAAGAGCCGCCTGTCATCTGTACTCACAAAGGCGGAACGTGAAATATTTGCGGAAGCAATGCTGACCGATGTCGTTATGTCACTAAAGGAAGCCGGATGCAACCCTTTTATTCTTTCCACGGTCCCTCTCCACTGTTCCCATGCAAAGGTTCGCGTCTCTGCAGAGGAATTAAACCCCGCACTGAACGGTTTGATCGGGAGTTCTTCAGGCCCACTGCTCATTATTATGGCGGACTTACCACTGGTCACCTCCGATGTTGTCCGGAGGATTATTTCCACATCCTGTGATATGGCACTCGGACCGGGCCGGGGCGGGGGGACGAATGCAATATTTATCAAGGACCGTGCCCGTTTTCACGTCGATTACTACGGGGCGAGTTTCCTGAAACACCGGGAAATTGCAGAAAAAGCGGGATTGTCCTGCGAAATCGTTGACTCATTTCGGCTCCATACCGATGTTGATGAAAGGGAAGACCTTGTGGAACTGATGATCCACGGCCGTGGAAGGGCGGTTGATTTCCTGAAAAGTTGTGGTTTCTCACTATTGATAGAAAAGGGGCGTGTGGGTGTGTCCAGGGGTATTGAAGAATAAATACGCCGGTGTTTACCGTGGAATTAATTTTTTAACAGGAAAAACTGGTACCCATATTCCGTGGAATGGTCCCTGAATAGCGCAATCTCCTTTCTTAATACCTCAACTAATGCCATAGCTTCATCATTACCGGTGTACATTCTTTCAAACTCATCCAGCCGTTTTTCGAGCGGTATATAATAATTATCCCACCACACTGAAGCTGGGAAGCTAAATGAAGAAAGGAGCGTGTAACCCGCGGCATTAACCATGTCTGTATTACCCGTGATCGTGGTCATCGCAGGATATTGCTCCCTGAAAAATTCCCTGGTATCATACGAGGGTGTATCGGTAAACCAGACCATTTCAGATAAAGCGAGGTATCCCCCCGGTTTCAACAAATTTTTCCAGTAGCGGATACCCTCAGAAAAGCCCATCACAAATACGGACCCTTCGGCCCAGATGATGTCAAAATATCCCGTCTCAAGCGGAAGGTCATCCATTGATGCGCAAATCGTGGTAATCCTGTTACTCAGGCCGTTTTCCTCGGCTTTTTTCTTCAAAGTGGCAAGATACGGTGTATACACATCGACCGCGGTGACTCTCGCATTCCTGGCGATCCTGGCCAGGGTGAGAGTCTGTGCACCGGTCCCACATCCGATATCGAGGATTTCAGGTGCGTTTGGGATAACCGGCACAAGTGAAAACATCTTTTCCGTGCAGAGGTCGGACCCGGGTCCCTGTCTTGGTATTCCTTCAAAGAGCTTAAAAATCAACAATTCTTGCATATAAAAGGTATTGGCCACAATTCCATACATCTTTTATGCCGTGATTATCCCAGGTTATTCCCGGATGAAAGGTCTCTTATCTGATTAGTGGAATGAACATGGTATGGTGGATACATTTGAACAACCCCCGATGGTCCGACCCGGTGATATCGGAAAGAATTTTTCCCTCAAGGACCAGAATGGCAAGACATTTGACCTCCTTGAAAATTCAGGAAGGAAAACGCTTCTTTCATTCCACCCCCTTGCATGGACCGCATTCTGTGCGGGACAGATGGATTCGCTTGAAAAAAACAGGGATAAACTGGAATCTTTAGACACGGTTGCTGTTGGGATCAGTGTCGACTCAGTACCGTGTAAAACTGCATGGGCGGAATCTCTTGGAATTAAAAATACACGTTTGCTGTGCGACTTCTGGCCACATGGCAAGGTGGCACTGGCATACGGTATTTTCAGGGATGCCAATGGATTTTCAGAGCGGGCAAATATCATCGTGGATGGTGACCAGAAGGTATTATTTATCAAGGTATATCCTGTCCACAGTATTCCGGATATCAATGAAATCATCAGTTTCCTACAAAACCTATGAGAAATAAGGGCCGAAAAGACAGATCCAGGATAAAACTGTAAAAAAAAGAACAGAGCCTCAATGGGGGGGATGCCCAACCGGTTCCTGTCATCACCTGATTTGTTGACATAACGGCTCTGTTGACATCCTCTAAACCTATTTTGCTTTTAAAACTATTCCGAAATTTATTCACGCTACCGGGGCTCTGCCCCGCCGCTTTGGCGCCCCGGTTGGGATAGAGACTATCCCCTGGACTCGGAATTTAATACCTTAGGGAAACTCTGCCCACAGTATATCTTGTTGGGGGTGGGGCAGGGAGTGGGTGAAACCCCCTCCTGTCTTCGTATTTAATTTAAAGTCGTAGGATGTCAACAGAGCATTTTTTTATACATTCCCCTGCCACCCGGACCTACCCGGCCGGTTGTTCTCCATCATTTCATCAGACCAGGGATATACAG
>JBAXTR010000219.1:0-3919 GCA_037130095.1 Methanomicrobiales archaeon | reverse complement strand
GTAATATCTCGAGTAACCCCGATGAGTACCTCCTGGTTATTCCAGGTCCCCCTGGTAACTTTCGTTTCCGCCTCGATCCGGGTACCGTCTTTTGCAAGGATGGGGACCGGACAGGAGTCAATGGTCCCTGCGATCATACCCTGTACATTCTGTAATGCTTCGGCCTGTCGTTCCGGCACGTGGAGGACGAGGACGTCAGTACCGGCAAGTTCTTCCTCGCTATACAAAAGCATCTTTTTGACGGCATTGTTTACGGTTATGATCCGGCCCTGCATGTCAAGGACAAAGACCATCTCAGTCACAGAATCAAACAGGGTCATAAGGTTACGAGCCGCATTTTCCGACTCACTGAATGCCTTCAGCCTTTCGATGGTGCTCCCAAGCTCCTGTCCGATGGTGAGGAGGATCTGTCTCTCCTGCCCTGATATCTCGTCACGTTTCAGGCTTGCAACGTTCAGTGATCCGATAGTCTTCCCCCGTGAAACAATAGGGATCGTGGCAAGCGAGAGGAACCCTGATAATTTAGAACGTTCCGGGTCTACTTCATCATAATGTGCGCTGATAATTGGAGTCCCTTCGGTGAACAGAATGTTGTAGGGGGGTTTGACTATTGATATGGTCTTTACTTCTTCGAGGAAGGCTGGGGGGATATTTTCAGAATAGATAATTGTTGCTGTCGTGTTACCGGGGTCCACGAGATATATTCCCCCGGCGTCATAGTCCAGCAGGCGCACTATCTCTTCGACAATTTTTTCGGTGACTTCGTCGAGGTTTCCGGCCATGTTTGCGGTGGTGATGACCTCATTGAGGATCGCCATTATTGTTACCTGTCGTTGCCGGGCATCTTCTGCCTGTTTACGCTCAGTTATATCCCTTAATGTGCCTTCCATGGCGGTTGGATTCCCGAACTTATCCAGGAGAAGATGTGCATTCACCGATAACGGGACCAGGTGACCATCCCGGTGTTTTAAGGAAACTTCATAGTCGTGAATAAAACCGTTCTTCTGCAACTCACAGATGAGACCCTTTCTATCTGATGGGTCCCGGTAGAGGTTTTCAACCGGGGTGCCGATGAGTTCGTCCGGGTTCCCCCCGAGAAGTTTTGCAGAGGAGGGCGAAATTTCCGTAATCTTTCCTTCCATGTCAGTCCGGCAATAGACATCGTCCAGCGTCTCAAAGATCCTCCTGAATCTCTCCTCGCTCTCCCGCAGGGCGGATGATAACACCTTACGGTCCGCGACTTCTTTCTGTAACTGCATGTTGGTGGCATACAGGTCCGCAGTCCGCTGCCTCACACGTTCTTCCAACTCATCGTGTGCCCGTTGAAGATGTTCTTCGGCAGTTTTCCTCCGGGTAATTTCGGTAAGGAAATTGAGCGTTGCCGGTCTGCCGTTCCATGCGATCCGTACGGCGGATAGCTGGACCCACACGGGGTGGCCTGATGGGCAGAACAGCCGGAAATCATAATTTTCCTGGATATGCTCCCCTTTCAGCCGGCGTTGGTACCGGTCAAAGACCAGTGCACGGTCGTCCGGGTGGATGAAATTTATAAAAGGCAGGGACGCGATATCCTCCGGGGTTGTCTGGATGACTTCTAATGCCCGCGGGTTGGCATATTCTATTTTTTCGTCCTGGACCACAACAATTGCTTCATTCGCATTCTCGATGACATCCTTGTATTTTGTCTCGCTCTCCCGGAGTGTTTCTTCCGCATTCTTTCGTTCGGTGATGTCCCGGAAAGTGTTCTGCATACCGATGACTCTCCCGTTCACCGTGGCCAGGCTCGCGGAATGAGCTATCCACCGGACCGAACCCCGGGCATCAATGATACGATATTCATAATCCTGGAGCTTAAGCCCCTGCCGTGCAACCTGTTCCCATTTTTCCCTGCACCTGGCAATATCATCAGGATGGATGATTTCAGGGATTATTTTTCCAAAGAATTCCTGAGCCGGGTAACCGAGGACCTGCTCACACTGGGGGCTGGCATACGTGATGCAGCCGTTCGCATCTGTAAGAATTGTCAGGTCTGAACTGTTATGAACCACCGACCTGAACAGTTCTTCCCTTTCCGCAAGCGCCTCTTCTGTGACCCTGATATCCGTGATGTCGCCGATAGTCAGCTTCACCGTGGGGGCTCCGTTGCTGCTGTCGGTAACCTGGATCCCTTCCAGGCGGGCAGGGAAGGTTGACCCGTCACCTCGCCTGAGTGTAAGTATGCAGGTCTGTTTTTTCCCGTTGCCCACAACCTTCACAAAATACCGGGCCCATTGATTGGAATCTTCCGGAGCAATGAATTTCACGAATGGTGCCTGTTGTAGTTTGTTCCGGGGGACGCCCAGTAATTTGGCCCCGGTAATGTTCAGATCAGAGACCAATCCCGTATCAGTGAGCGTAATGTAACCAACAGGGGCAAACTCGTACAGGTCAAAGTACCTGTCACGCGACTCTTCGAGTTCGGCCTGTGTCCGTCTAAGATTTTCAGCCTGCGTCTCGAGTTCGATCTGGTGTACCTGGAACTGGTGGATTAGTTGTTCAGGCGTCTGACTTTTCAGGCCAGGAGATATCTCTGGCGGATCGACCAGTTTTTTTTCTGCTGCTTTACGGATCGAACGAGTGTTACCCGGTGTGCCTGTTTTTTTTTCTTCCGGCTTTTTCTTTCCCGCAGCCATTATGCACCGTTCCTGTTTATCCTGCCGGGTATATCCCTCTCCCCTCCCGGGTTTACGGTCCCAAAACGATCTTCAGAGGGTGAATATATCCCGGATAGCTTCTCTTCACCGGGCCGGAACTGCGGTATGGCATTAATAATGACTCTGGTAATGGTTCTAAAAGGAAGATTCCCGGAATACTCCATGAATAACCCGCTGCTTTCCTGATGATCAGGCTCATCATCAAAATACAGAACCATAGACATGTAACCCCAGAATATTACCCTGAAAATGGTATTGCTTATGTCAACCATTACCCTTATGCAATGTATAATAATTTCCTTTTGCCCGGCAGAACAACTCTGTATTTATCCACGCATGAATTGTATGGGTCCCCGAACCCGGTGACACCTCTTTTAAATAATCTCCAATCGGATTCTTTTACCCGTCAATGAAAGAAAAATCTGAATCATTATTCCGGAAAGCTCTGTTGCTGGAATATTTTACCGTCGGCTATAACATTATCGAGGCAATTGTATCGATATTTTTTGGTAACGCGGCTTCAAGCATTTCGCTTATCGGTTTCGGTCTCGATAGTATTGTTGAGTCTCTTTCCGGTTCTGTCCTGATCTGGCGACTTCGTAGTCATGGCCACATTTCCGAGGAAAAGGAAGAGATGGTGGAAAACAGAGCTAAAAAATTAGTTGCGATAACATTTTTGGTACTGGGAATTTACGTTGTCTTTGAGTCCATCAGCAAACTTGTGACACAGGAGGTCTCCCAGCCTTCCTTAATCGGGATGGTCATTGCAGTATTTTCACTGATTATTATGCCGGTTCTCGCCTGGAGGAAGTATGTAGTTGGTAACCAACTAGGGAGCAAAGCTCTCGTTGCGGACTCTAAAGAAACTATTACATGTGCATTTTTATCGGTTGCACTTTTAATTGGCCTTGGAGCGAACTTCTTCTTCGGGTTCTGGCAGGCAGACCCGATTGCCGGTCTTATTATTGCGATATTTTTGTTCTGGGAAGGGTATGAGACCTGGAACGAATCAGATGAAGACGAATGATGTGAGAGATTCAGAAAATCCGGATATACAGGGCGTGGAATTAAGGCCATACGAATAATTTTTATTTACTTAACAAATATGAAACCATAATCATTTTTACACTAGAAGTGCTACGAAAATATATAATTGTATGAAGAGGTGTATTCGTTGCACATACCTGATGCATTTATTCCGATATGGCAGGGCGCAATCTACTGGA
>JBAXTR010000218.1:0-3946 GCA_037130095.1 Methanomicrobiales archaeon | reverse complement strand
ATTATAATCTCATCCAATATTAAGGAGATACCTAATTTTCATCCAGAACTTCTCATAATACCTTGCAGCTCCTTTGATAAATAGTAACTTGAACCAGCCATACCCACAATAATCCCGTAGATACGTATAATCGCTTTCCTCGAAGTATTGCATAGTCTTTCTCGAAGAAAACGATGCCCGGGTAGTACTCCCCTGATCGTGGATTATCGATACATCCAGATCAATTGCTATACGGAAACCTTTTTCCTCTAACCGGTGGACAAGTCGCGGTTCTTCCGTTCCAAGAAATGTATCCGAATCAAAAAAACCAATATTTTTGAAGACCCCAAAATCTATAATAAAACAGCACCCGATAAAACAATGTATTTCTGTGTCCAGATATAAAAGGCCTGAACTTGATTTAAAATCTTCTAAAGAACGACGATAATCGTAACGTTTAGAGAAAAGGCGATAAAATACAGTCGAAAACGGGTAAAACCAACGGAACCATGATTGCAGAATCTTGGTCTTTTCCGGTAGGAACTGGGGATTTTGTTCATCTCCATCTGGTCCGACTACCCGGGGCGCAATCACCGCAAGTCTTGGATCTTGTGAAAACCCTTCCAGAAGATGATTCACTACTCCCTCCCCCCATACAATGTCCGTATTAGCAATCATGACATAATCTGGATGTATGTAGGTATCGATGAAATCAAGGCCAAAATTGTTTCCCCTGGCATAACCATAATTTTCCTGGAGAAGTAGTAATTGAACAGAAGAATTATTTTTTCCCTTATGGATTTCTAACCATTGACCTCTTAAGGGCCCCACCTCGTTTAAATTCCAGATATTCCATCCCTTTTCGGTCGCATAAGAGATAAGGAAATCAACAACAATGTCATTTGATCCATTATCTACAAGACACCAGGTAATGGTTGGATCATCTGAATAATTTTCTTTAAAGAAGGTCTGAACTAAATCGATTGAATTGTAGTTTAATATTAATATACTGAGGTTTTTCCGAATCAAATGAATGACACCGTATACAAATAGTAATAAGTTTTACCCGGCATAGCTCATAAACTTCGGGTATATAGTCGAAAGAGATTTCATCGATTATTTTAAATCAATAATTAATGCAATCATCCACGATATCGTTAAACTGATCCCCTTACAGATTCCATAATACGAGATTAAAACTAATTATTGGTGCACTATGAAAGGAATAATCCTCGCTGGTGGCTTGGGAACCCGGCTTTTCCCAGTAACCAAGGCAGTATCCAAACACCTGTTGCCGATATATGATAAGCCTCTTATCTATTATCCGTTATCTGTCCTGCTGCTTGCGGGGATAAGAGATATCCTTATCATATCCACAAAACGGGATATCCCCATGTATAAAGATCTTCTCGGGGATGGGAAACAACTTGGAGTCTCATTTTCATATGAGGTTCAGGAAAAACCCGGGGGTCTTGCAGAAGCCTTCATAATAGGTGAAGGGTTTATCGGGGAAGATAACGTTGCGTTGATACTTGGGGATAATATTTTCTATGGGCAGCACTTCTCTGAAATTCTTCACAAGGCTAGATTTATTCAGGAAGGTGCAGTAATCTTTGGCTACCATGTGCGTGATCCGCGTGCATACGGTGTCGTGGAATTTGATAACAAGGGAAATGTAATTTCGATTGAAGAGAAACCTCCGCATCCTAAATCAAATTATGCAGTCCCGGGGTTATATTTCTATGATAATAATGTCATTCGCATTGCAAAAACATTAAAACCGTCTGGTAGGGGGGAGCTTGAGATAACAGATGTAAACAGGGAATATCTCCGCATGGGTAAATTGAAAGTACAGCTTTTCGGACGGGGGATGGCGTGGCTTGATGCAGGGACCCATGAATCACTCCTCGAATCAGCAAATTTCATCGCAACCATTCAGAAAAGACAGGGGATGTATGTTGCCTGCATCGAGGAGATTGTGTATAATCTTGGATATATCAACCGCGACCAACTTAAAATTCTGGCAAAATCCCTAAGTAGTACCGATTATGGAAGTTACCTGGCATCAATCGCTGATGAATCTTCACAATAATAAAATACCGGTGATCAGAGTGGGAAAATTAGAAAAAATATCTACACGACTTGAGGATGTTTCTATTATCAGGCCGACAGTTTTTAGTGATGAACGTGGATTTTTCCTTGAAACTTATAATAAACTTGATTTCGCTGAAATTGGGATGTACGAAGAATTCGTCCAGGATAATGTATCACATTCTGCAAAAGGTGTGGTGCGAGGTCTTCACTACCAGTCACCACAAGCCCAGGGAAAACTGGTAAGGGTGATAAAGGGAAAAATATTTGACGTTGTAGTGGATATTCGGGAAGGTTCGCCAAATTATGGGCAGCATCTCGGAATCGAACTATCGATGGAGGACCCCTCCATGTTATATATACCTCAAGGGTTTGCCCATGGATTCATGGCGCTGGAGGATCATACCGAGGTCATGTATAAAGTAACAGATTATTATGCCCCGAATTATGATGCCGGTATCGTATGGAATGACCCCTTGCTTGATATACCCTGGCCGACCCGGGGGCACGGGATTATACAGCCGATATTGTCTCCAAAAGACGCAGTGCTTCCTCGATTGAAGGATATTATCACACCATTCAGCTATTACAGGTAGATGGTTGTTATGAAGGTCCTTATTACCGGTGCAAATGGGCAACTTGGCCAGGATGTTCAGAAATTATTCCGAAAAGAATCAATTGACTATATTGCAGCAGGATCCAAGACCCTCGATATTTCGGATCTCAAGGCCGTTTCCCAATTTTTCGCAAATAATCCCGTTGATGTGGTCGTTAATTGTGCAGCCTATAATACCGTTGATCTTGCAGAGACTGAATGGAGAAAAGCATTCGCAATAAACGGTCTCGGGGTTAGAAATCTTGCAATTGCAGCAAACAAAACCGGGGCATTATTGCTTCATTATTCTTCGGATTATGTATTTGATGGTCTTTCCGGGAATCCTTATACGGTGGTGGATTTACCGAACCCGGTAAGTAACTATGGCAGGAGCAAATTACTTGGTGAACAGTATATCCGGGATCTTGCGGATCAATTTATCCTCATCAGGACGTCCTGGGTATTTGGTGCAGGCAACGAAAATTTTCCAAAAAAGATTATTTCATGGAGTATCGATAAGGCAGAACTGAAAGTAGTCACAGATCAGGTCTCCTCACCGACTTATACGGTTGATCTTGCGCAGACAACTCTGGATCTCATTAAAAAAGAGGCATTCGGTTTGTATCACATTAGTAATTCAGGATACTGTTCACGTTACGAATGGGCAACCTATATTCTTGAACTCATCGGTTGGGAGGGAAATCTAGTGCCTGCAATATCCGAAGAATTCGTGACTGCGGCTAAAAGACCTCCTTTTTCAGCACTTGATAATTTTGGATTACAAGAAACCATTGGTATTAATCTTCCGGATTGGCAGGATGCTACCCGAAGGTTTTTAAAAGAAATGGAGTTTAAACAATGAATCTGCTCGTTACTGGCGTTGCGGGATTTATCGGGAGTAATTTTGTCTATCATTCCTTGTCAGAATATCCTGAACGGACAATCATTGGCATCGATAACCTCTCCTATGCCGGAAATCTTGAAAATCTATCAGAATTAACAGATAAACAGAAACAGCGGTTTCATTTTGTTAAAGCAGACATAACTGATCCCAATCAGATCGGCAGAATATTTGAAAATCACCAGATCGATGGTGTGATAAATATGGCTGCAGAGACTCATGTCGATCGATCAATCCTTGATCCACAGGTTTTTCTCAAGACAAACATTCTCGGTACCCATATCCTTCTAGAGGCAGCAAAAAACGCGTGGTGCTCAAAAGAAGGTTCTTGGGCAGAGCAGAAAAAATTCCTACAGGTATCTACCGATGAAGTGTATGGA
>JBAXTR010000217.1:0-3971 GCA_037130095.1 Methanomicrobiales archaeon | reverse complement strand
CTTCTCCCACAAGAAGTAACTGATTAATCACTTTTGAGGATTGAAGGATAAAAAATTAGGTGATTGTGTAACTCTTCCCCCTAACTTAATGCACGGATGCAGTGGGACGGGTCACCCGGTCGGCTGACCTGTTCCTGGATATTACCGACAGGGAATAGACAGAAGAGACGCTAAAAAAAGTAAAGAAAGGGAGTAGGAAGGGATGATATATATCCTCGATGAATCACAGGACATAAGATATTTCAAACCACTTTCTCGCTAAATAATCACAGTCAACAATGTGTTATTTTAAAAAAATATACAGTTCACAAAGGTTGCAATTAAAAAATTATGAGAAAGAAGACACTCACATTCATCCAACAACCCTGTAGGCACCCTTCGGCACGACCATCTCGAACCGTGCCCCTTTTCCCTGTTCACCGGTCTCACGAATGGTGATGCCGGTGATATCGAGGATCTCCCGGGCAAGAAATAAACCCATGCCGGTGTTCTTCCCATACCCGCGTTCGAAGATCTTCTCTTTTTCTTCAACGGGGATACCGACACCATCGTCCTCGCACACGATGACATGATCACTCCCGCGTTCCAGAGCAGAGAACCGTATAGTCGTGATCGTTCCGCCATACCGGACGGCGTTGTCCATCAGGTTGTAACAGACCCTGACAATCAGCGGGTCTGCGAACACTTCTGCACCATCCGGGATATCATTTTTAACGGTTATATTTCCGAGCGGGGCGTCCTTTGTGGCTTTATCCACGAATGTGTGAATGTCCTGCCAGGCAGGTGCGGTGACCCCGATGCTCTCGTATTCCTTGGTGAACCGGATCATGGCGGATATCCGCTCTGAAGCGGCTGAGGACTTCTGGAAATACTCGTCACGGGCCGGGGAGGGCGGCTTCTGGTGCAGGAGGGTAATATATCCCCGTAGCACCGTCAGCTGGTTGTTGATATCATGCCGGGTAATGCTGGAGAGCAGGTTGAGCTTTTTATTGGCCTGCTTGAGGGCTTCCTCTGCGAGCTTGCGATCAGTTACATCAACTCCGATGGCAATATAGTCGGAGTCATTTCCGGTTGTATTCGGGATACCCCTTGTATTCCATGAAATTACCTTCTTTATTCCCTGCTTAGAGAGGATCGACGTTTCGAAATTTTCGAGATATTTTTTATCATGAATAATACGGTTTATTGTATCGGTGATCTGCTTCCGGTAGTCATTATCAGGGTAGATTTTTTTCCAGATCTCCTTCTGCCCTATAACCTCTCCGGCAGAATACCCGCTTATTTCTTCGGCGGCCGTGTTCCACATGAGAATGGTCCCTCTCATGTCAAGTACGCTCAGCCACACCCGTGCATTGGAGATGACGCTCTCCTGGAACTCGGTCAGGAGCGAAAGTGCTTCTTCAGCCTGCTTACGCTGGGTTATATCAGTAAGCATGGCAAAAGCGCCCGTTACGATACCTTCCTCTGCCAGCGGGGTAACTGAAGCGATGACCCAGAACGATGAGCCGTCTTTTCGGAAAAACTTCTGTTCAAAACGGTCACTTTTTCCTGCAAGACGCTCTTCGATGCGGTGGTTATGGACCGCCATATCCCCGGATGCCATGAATTCACGCACCTGTTTTCCAAGCATCTCCCCGGAGGTATAACCGAACATCGACGCAAGCCGGTTGTTAACAAACGTCGTCCGGTAATCCCTGTCAATGATCCAGACCCCCTCGTCAGTCTGGTCGATCAGCAGGCGGTATTTCTCTTCACTTTGTTTAAGTGCCTCCTCGAAACGTTTGCGTTCGGTGATATCCCGGATGGATTCGATCGCCCCGGTGGCCCTGCCATCTTTGTCGTACAGGGGCGCAGCTTTACCCCAGAGGTTGACTGTTTTTCCCTGTGGCGAGGCATTGATGGTTTCAGCGGTCAGGACGTCCCCGTTAACATCGACAAAGGAATACTTTTCCGAAAGTTCCTCCCGTGGAGAAAAAACGAGATCGATAAGGATCGGGCGCCTTATCCCGTAGAACGGAAGCGCATATTCGTAGTCGCCTTTGCCAAGCATCTGTGCGGAGGGGATCCCGGTCATCTCTTCCATTGCACGGTTCCACGCGATGACAGTCCCGTTCCTGTCAATCGCGAAGGTCGCATCCGGCAGGAAACTGATAATCTCTGAAAGTCGCCGCTCAGAGTCCATCAGCATTTCTTCCACCCGCCTGCGTTCGGAAACCTCTTTTTCCAGTTCTGATTTGGAAGTAAGCACGGTCTTTAAATTAGATGCCATCGCGTTGATTGCGAGCGAGAGGTCGCCAAGTTCATCGTTGCCTGAAGTCTCAATTTTTGTATCCAGGTCACCCGTTCCGATACGTTCGGTCCCTTTCTCGAGCGTTGTAATGGACCTCAGTACAGAGCGGTTGATGATGAGATAATTGAGCAGGACAAATACCATCAGGACCAGGATCGATGAAAAAATTATCAGGGACCGCCTCTGGTGGACATCATCAGCCTCGTCTGTAACCAGTTGCGAGAGCTCGGACGCCCTGGAAATAAAGGTCTGTGTTTGTCCCGTTAAGGTGCCTGCAGAAAATTCCCTTAATTCCGGGCTGAAACCGGGGTGCCCGTTTCCCTCCGTACCACTGGTGACCGCAACCAGGGTTGAAAACGATTCGTTCATCTCCCTGTGGCTCCTGACCAGTCCTTTGAGCACGTCCTGCTGGGAAGGATCGGTTACGGTAAGTTCCTGGATCTGGCTGGTCAACGAAGCGTATTTTGCATTCCATCGTTCTTCCTGGCGTATTCCGCCAAGTATAAGGTAATCGTTTTCCAGGTAGTAGAGCTCAAATGCGGACTTTTCGATCGAGTCGATGACCTGTTGCTTTTCGTGTATCTCGTTGAGCTGGTTGGTACTGGAAAAATACGAGAATAAAATAACAACAGCCAGGACGGCAAAGACGATCAAGCTGATTGTCACCTGTGTTTTAATTTTCATATTGTTCCTTTTCCCTCGTTAGCTCAACGTATGATGGTAACCGATGCAGGGTTCAGCCTGTACAGGGTTTCCGGGGCTATATACTTCGAAAAATCAGGTACATCGCTCGCGTTAGTCAGGTTATTCCTGACCCTCCACCGGGTCTCGTCTTCCATTGACCTGACCAGCGACTGGGAAAGACCAACGGAAATTTCATGCTTCTGCCAGTCCTGGTCCATGTACTGGTCATTATAATTTGTCTGCTTCTGGGCAATGTTCCTGGCCTCTTCCGGGTGTGACCTGGCATACGATTCCGCCAAAAGGGCCGATGCCAGAAGGCCTTCTGCGATTTGGGGGTGCTCCTGCAGGGTGTCCCCGTTGGTGACAAGGGAATAATGTGCATGCTGCCCGAGATTGACAGGCCACACCACCGCATTTTCCCCCATCTGCTGCTGCATCTGGTACACATACGGCTCAAAGGAAAATGCTGCATCGACATCCCCGTTGACAAGTGCATTTACGAGTTCCGCAGGAGGATAATACGCTACGGTAACATTATGCATTGAAACTCCCTTCAATGTAAAAAAACGGTCCATTAAATATTCAACAATGGACCCTTTTGTGACACCGATCTTTTTCCCTTCAAGGTCTGATACCTGGCTTATCCCCCTGTCCCTGCGACCGACCACGGAACTGGTATCAGATTGTGAAAGAGTACCTATCACTTTCAGATTTTTGTTATAGAGCTGCGGTTCCGAGAGGGAATAATCATTGACATAACCAAAATCGTTTTTCCGGTCGAGAAGGTTTTGCAGGGCGACAGTGGCTGAAGGAGATTCTACAAATGTGACATTCAGACCATGTTGAGCAAAATACCCCTGGTCTCTGGCAACAAGTAACAGGGTCGGGGTCACTCCTTTCCCGGGATCAATTCTGATATCTATTACGGATAGGGGAGCGGGTTTCTGTACAGACTGCAGGTACCATGCTCCTCCGCTTACCATTATAGTACTAATGA
>JBAXTR010000216.1:0-3992 GCA_037130095.1 Methanomicrobiales archaeon | reverse complement strand
TTTCTATTCTTTGCCCTGTATCCTCCTGTTTGCAAATCTATGTTGGATACAGGGCTTCTTTAATTTTACAGATTATATGCACACTACCTGTTTTTAAATAAGAAAAATTGGAATGAAGATTTGATCACCGTTCATATCTGTTATTACACTCTTTAACCCAACCAATAGTTCGTGTCAATCCAATCTCTATCTGAACTTTGGGTTTCCATTTGAGAATGTGCTTTGCCTTGGTAATATCAGGCCTCCGGCGCAGGGGGTCATCCTGGGGGAGGGGCCCAAATGAAATCTCTGAATTTGAATGTGTCAGTGAAATAATCTTATCTGCAAGTTCAATAACGGTTATCTCATCAGTATTTCCGATATTAATTACCTCATTCTTAGCTTCATTTAACGAAGCTAATCGCAATAATCCTTCGATTTGGTCAGTTACATAGGTGAAGCTCCGTGTCTGGGATCCATCACCAAATACTGTGAGGGGATCACCTTTCAATGCCTGATCTATAAACCGTGGAACCACCCGTCCATAGATGCCATCCATACGGATACGAGGGCCATATGTGTTGAAAATACGTGCGATTCTTGTATCCATGCCATGTTGTCTCTGGTATGCTACGACGTATGCTTCACCACAGCGCTTTGCTTCATCATAACACCCCCGTGGCCCAATGGTATTGACATAACCGAAGTAAGATTCCGGCGTAGGGACTACTGCGGGATTTCCATATACCTCGCTTGTTGAGGTATAAAGGATTCTTGCTCCGTGTTTTTTTGCGATTCCAAGCGATACAAGGACCCCCATCGTGTTTGCTTTCAGAATCTGGATTGGAAAGTGTTCAAACTCAAATGGGGATGCCCTGCTTGCCATGTGAAATATAAAATCTATCCGGTTATTCATTTGGAGAGGCTGGGAAATGTCATGCCTGATAAATTGAAAACTTTCTTCGTCCATCAGAGGCCTGATATTTTGTTCCAGGCCACTTGCAAAATTATCAACGCAGGTAACGTTAGCACCCAAAGTTAGGAGTACATGGCACATCCATGACCCAAGGAATCCTGCTCCACCGGTTACAAGAACAGATTTATCTTCGAATGAAATTTCATCGAGATTTTTTCTAATAATTGCGAGATCCTCGCCAGCATCGTAACTCATGATGAACTCCGTGAAAGAAGTTCATTGAGGAATTCCCGCATATCTTTCGCAAATTCCTCGCGATCAAGTGTGAGTTCGATGCTTGATTTCATCCAGCCAAGTTTATCTCCAATATCATAGCGACGGCAGTTGGTAACGAGCCCAAGCGGTTCATGAAACTGGCGCAACGCATCGGTGAGCTGAATTTCATCTCCATATCCTGGCTTTACGTTACGCAGGTGAGAAAAGATCTCCGGTGTAAGGATGTACCTCCCAATTGCACCAAGGTTTGAGGGTGCAGTCTCGGGGGAAGGTTTTTCCACGATATCACGGATTGCAAAAACTCCCGGGTCTATTTCGCGTGCATCGATGATGCCATAATCCTGGATCTTCACCTGGGGTACAGGTTCTACCGCAATAATGGGTTTCTGGTAGCGAGTGAATGCGTCCATCATCTGATGAGTACAGGGATATTCTCCCTTGGGAGATATGCATATAGTATCCCCTAGGAGGACTGCGAATGGTTCCCCATCACAATGACGTTCTGCATGCAGTACTGCATCTCCAAGACCCTTTTGTTCTTTCTGGCGGATGTAATGGATATCGGGGATTGTAGACAGGCTACTAAGAGATTCGTAATATTTGTTCTCACGGTTATTCTCAAACTTTGACTCAAGTTCAAAACAGCGGTCAAAATGATCCTCAATGGCACGTTTGTTTCTTCCGGTGATGATAATAATGTCCTCAATTCCCGAAAGGACTGCCTCCTCAACTACGTACTGGATAACAGGCTTATCCACTACCGGCAGCATTTCTTTTGGCTGGGCTTTAGTAATAGGAAGAAATCTTGTGCCGAATCCTGCTGCAGGAATCACTGCTTTTTTAACCATAGGTTTTGTCATACATAACACCCGATTATCGAATCACCACGGATAATTCACCAGCAGATACCTTCATAACCCTCGCAGGAAAGAATCCTTCTTCCTTCAATAATAATCTTTTTTCTCATCCTATCAAATTCATGATGGAGTTCTGCAAATTCAGGCCATTCGGTCATCACAAGGCACCCATCTGCTTCATTGAGCGCTTCTGCAGCTGAACGGCAATATGTGATTGAGGGAAAGATTTTTTTCATTGCACCGCATGCCATAGGGTCATACGCAGCAATATCCGCACCCTGCACCAGGAGTTCTTTAATCACCGGGATCGCCCGTGAGTCACGGATATCATCCGTATTATCCTTGAAAGCAAGACCAAGGATCGTAATCCGTTTATTCTTCAACTCACCGACACGGGATCTCAGCAGTTCCACCAACCTTCCCGGCTGCTTTTCGTTTATCTCTATAGCGGATTTGAGAAGAATAGGGGATTCACCATATTTTTCAGCTAGTGCTATCAGTGCCGAGACATCTTTCGGGAAACAACTCCCGCCGAATCCTGCACCGGCATTCAGGAATTTTGGTCCGATACGCTGATCGAGCCCTACTCCTTTCATTACCTCGTAGACGTCAATATCCAGTTTTTTGCAGATGTTCCCAATCTCATTCGAAAAACTGATCTTCGTTGCTAAAAATGCATTACTGACATATTTTATCATCTCGGCAATTTTTATTGAAGTACAAAGTTTCTGACAGGAAAATGATCGGTACAGTTCTTCAAGTACTTTATTTCCCGGATCATCCATAACACCCATAATGATCCGGTCAGGATGGAAAAAATCATTTAATGCCGAACCCTCTTTTAAAAATTCCGGGTTCATTGCGACATGGAAACCTCTCTCCACACATTTCAATGAATTTTTTTCAAGAAGGGGAATAATCACATTGTCTGTGGTTCCAGGCACAACCGTGCTTTTTACAACGACCGTATGGTTTTCCATAGTACGTAATGCATTCCCAATTTCTTCTGCGGCTGATTTGATATAGGTTAGATCAATAGACCCGTCCTCATTTGAAGGAGTCCCCACACAGATAAAAGAACAGTCTGACCCGATAATTCCTTCACGAATGGAAGTACTTGTAGAGATACGGGGAGCATTTTCTTCAAGCAGAGAATCAAGGCCAGGTTCGAAAATGGGAGACCGATGAGATTCAATTTCTTTTATCTTCAAGACATCTACATCAATAAAACAGACCTCATTTCCCAATTCAGCAAAACATGCTCCCGTTACTGCACCGACATATCCGCATCCAATTATTGAAATTTTCATCCTGTTCAATCCCTTAAAATTATTAATCAGTTCTTTGATTAAATATTGGGAGTTCCATTTATTATATCTTTAATAAAGTTTTTACTGGTCGAAAGTTTTTTATGGAGATAAATTTACATTCGCGGATATCCCTGAATCTTAAAATAAGCGTATAATCTCTTCTCCGGTACTTATCTCAAATCAATTTTCTTGAATTCGAATTGTTAGGATCCATCAATTAAGTATGGAATTCCCACCGATTGAGCTGATTCAATCGCCTAAGTCCTCGTTTGAATAGTAAAGTAAGTATTGCTGGACCATATCTAAATCCATGAGTGAAACATTTTAAGCATGCCATTGTTGAGATAGGTTTAGATAACCAAGCCAAATTTATCGCCTGGTTTGCGAAGAAATGATTTATTTCTTTCAACTCAACCTGCGATAATTGATTGCTTTGTAGAAATTTCTTGTAAATTTTTTGTATTAACGCATCAATCAGGACAATATCATTCAATTGCATTTTTAATACAGGATCAATCCATTTTTTTAATGCCACATCCTCCCCTGATGATAGCGGCTGTCCCAAGAATTTCTCAATTGCTCTTTTTCTAATTTTATAATCCTGATCATGGTGGCGTTTTTCGCGGTTTCCTGAAATATTATCCCCATGTATTC
>JBAXTR010000215.1:0-4004 GCA_037130095.1 Methanomicrobiales archaeon | reverse complement strand
TACTATTTGTGACATATAATCGATAAGTTCAACCATCTTGCATCAGGAGCATATTTAGTGTCCAGAATAATCTTCGATTTCATCCAACCCGTACGCTACAGATCTATACCTGTTCATGTCCCAAGCGGATCACCTATCCCGGCCCCCCCTCAAAAACGCTGCAGGGATATGCTTTTATCTTCTTCCGACAAGAGCAGGTATCTGATGATTATGATGAAATGCATACCAAAACCAGTTCACCTGGCAATCCTGATTGTTGTCCTCGTGACTGCTGTCGCCCTGTGTGGATGTACCAGCAATAGTCCGGGAACCGTGGCCCCCACAACCACCCCGATAGCTCCCCCGGGTGCCGGTCCGACCGTTACTATCCAGAACTTCGCCTTTGCTCCGGCGAGTATCACAGTCCCGAAGGGAACTACGGTGACATGGGTGAACCAGGATACCGCCAACCACCAGATCGTTAACGACGCACAGGGTACAATCACCCAGGGGGCGCTGTTCACGAGCAGTTCTTTCCCAAAAAGCGCAAGTTACTCATTTAAATTTGATAGTCCCGGGACCTACCCGTACCATTGTTCCCTGCACCCGGCTATGAAGGGAACCATCGTCGTTACCTGATCTCTTCATACCTTTTTTTGCTCCGGGTTGTCCATTCAAATCCGGCGAAAAGTTGCGGTTCCCTGCTTGTTACGATTAAGATTACTCTCGAGGCTGCGTTTTCTGATTATTAAAAAAAGTTATTTGTATGGTGAAATCATTCCGCAACGGGGACAAGTTTTCCTTTCAACTTCGGCTCAAGGTCAAGTTTCAGCATTTCAACGACGTTATTTGCCATCCCCCTGACTTTAAAGAAGACCAGCGGGTCATTTCTCAGGTACTCCGGGTCCGTATTCGTGTTGAATTGTGCCCCATGCGTCCGGTAGGAGATCCCGAATGGTGCGAGCAGGTACCCCATCTGCTGGAAATACAGGTAGATGTCCATGGCAGCTTTGGTAGCGCCGTCTTCATGGCCTGAAACCGTTATTCCTACTATCTTTCCTTCCGTAAGCCCCGGTTTTTTCAGCAGGTACAGGTTCTGGATGCAGTTAAGACGGTCAAGGAAATCCTTGAGCCGTGCTGACATGTTGTTCCAGTTTATCGGGGACCCCACAATGACTGCCTTTGAAGCGATAATCATTTCATGAAACGCAGGCATGTCATCCAGCTGGTCCCGGCAGGGATACCGGCAGGCATTGTCCCGCATGCTGTAGCAGCACCAGCAATGGTTGATCTGAAATTCATTCAGGTTGTAGCGCCGGTAACTCACGCCACGCTCCCTGAGCACCTCCTCAACCAGGTCGATCATAAACCCGGTATTATTGGCACGGTGAGTACTGCCATTGATCAGGAGCACATCGAATTGTTCGCGGTTGTAGGTGAGTTTTTCCATCCCGGCCAGACGTGTACACTCCCTGCCGCTACTGGCGCATTGTGGACATTCATCAGGGGGTGTCTCCCCCGTTGATCTGAAACCACATACATTGCAAATCCACGAATCAACCGTTTCATTGCTGTTCTTTTGCGCTTCCCCGGACACAATAGTAGACATGCCGGAACCCCTCCTTGTCCTGGACAGGGCACCCCGGGCAGAGACACCCTTTTTCCTTCGATATACAGCCGCTTTTCGTAGTTACTTCCATGCAAAAAGCGATCTCCTCCTTGCAGTCAACAAAACTCGGGCACATCCTGCATACACATAACCGGGTTGCTTCATTCCTTTCCATGAACGATTTCTCCGTATGTCAATAGTGGCATTGAATGGTTTAACTACTTGTAAGGTTTCGTCGTTGGATTAGCCCTGGAAGACGAGGAGTATCGGGAAAATTGGAATCTATCGCCACATCCCTTTCGGCACCGTCATTTCAAATCGTGCCCCTTTACCCGGCTCACTAGTCTCAGCAATGGTGATACCTGTGATAGAAAGGATCTCGCGGGTGAGGAACAAACCCATACCGGTATTTTTCCCGAATCCCCGGTCGAAGATCTTCTTCTTCTCTCCGGTTGGGACACCATTGCCATCATCCTCGCAGAAAAGAATCAGATCTCCTTCGAATTCTTTAACAAAGAACCGGATGGTTGTGATCTTCCCCCCGTACCGGGCAGCATTGTCCATCAGGTTGTAGAATACCTTGATGATCAGTGGATCGGCGAACACTTCCCTGCCGGCAGGGAGGTCGTTTTTCACCGTGACCTTTCCAAGCGGGGCTTGCTTCGCGGCTTTGTCCACAAGTTCCCGGGTACCCTGCCAGGTTGGGGCTGCGATCCCAATGTTCTCGTATTCCTTCGTGAACTGGATCATCGCATGTATCTGATCGGCAGCGCGGTTTATCCTGTTAAAATAGGGTTTAAACGAGGTATCTGGCTGTTTTCTTTCCAGAAGTTCAATATTTCCAATCAGCGCCATCAGCTGGTTATTGATATCATGGCGGGTTATGCTGGAAAGGAGGTTGAGTTTCTTGTTCGCCTGGCGGAGCGTCTCTTCCGCCTGCTTTCGCCCGGTGATGTCGCTGGCGCTGCCCTCGCCTCCGATGATCTTGCCAGTCTCGTCCCGTAAAGGAACTGCATTTGTTATGTGCCACCGCCAGGACCCGTCACTATGCTTCACACGGTACTCAATACCGGTTTGTCGTTGTCCGGTGCTGAACACATTCCGCATAAATTGCAGGCACCGGAAGATGTCATCCGGGTGCACGAATTGCGCGAATGGTTTTCCAATCACCTGGTCCACCGGGTGCCCGAGATGCGTGCTCCAACTCGGGGAAACGAACGTGAATAACCCCTCTGTGTTTATCGTATAGATGATATCGTGGCTGTTTTCGATCAGGAGGCGGTGTTTCTCCTCTGATAACTGTAACGCCTCCTCATCCCGTTTGCGTCCGGTGATGTCGCGGACCACCGATGCTACAACCCGGTTTCCCTGGATGCTTACAAGGTGGGAATTGATCTCGACTGGAACGATGGTACTGTCCTTTCTCCGGTGCTCGGTCTCGAAGAATGCGTGTCCTTTCAGGGTTAATTCCCCGAGAATATCGTTAACAGGACGGTTGTGGTACCCGGTTACAAAATCGAGGGGTCCGTGTTCCAGCAGTTCTTCGCGGGTATACTGCAGCATCCGGCAGGCGACTTCGTTTACTTCGATAAATTTTCCGGGCTTACCGTCTGCTCCCATCTCAGAAATCTCGATTCCGTCATTTATCATGTCAAAGATGCCCCGGAACTTCTTCTCGCTCTCGGCAAGCGCCTCCTTGGCCAGTTTCCAGCCCGTAATGTCACGGACGGTAGCCTGCAGGAGTTGTTTCCCGCCGCTTGCGAACCTTGAGAGCAGGACGGTGGCGGGAAATTCTGTACCGTCTGCCCTGCAATGCGTCCACTCGAAAAAGTTGGAGCCCTTTTCAAGTGCAAGGCGCATCATTTCCTGGGACTTTTCGGTGGACAACATGCCGTCCGGCTGGTATTCCGGGGACATCGATGCGGGTGCCCGGGTTGTGAAGTCCTGCTCGTCCCGACAGCCGAATAACTGTATTGTCGCCGGGTTCGCAGCAAGGAATCCCCTTTCCGGAGATACGATCATAACAGCATCCCGGCTGTCGACATACAATGATCGATAATGCTCCTCGCTCTCGGCAAGTGCCTCCTCCGCCCTTTTCTGCATGGTGATGTCCCGGATCGTACCAATAAAGGCTTTGATGGAGCCATCCGGATTTCGTACAGGTTCTGTGGTGACGAGGGTGTCAATGACCGTCCTGTCTTTTTTCGTTAACTGGACGGGATATTCTTTGATGCGGCCGTTACGTTCGATGAGGTGAAGGAACCGAGACCGTTCCCCGGGATTTGAATATAATTGGGAGATTGGTATACCAGACAATTCCTCCCTGCTTTCATACCCGAACAATTCGAGGGTGGTATCATTATAGGACTTACGCGGTTGACCGAAAGATCCTTAGCCAATGAGAACCGATTATTGG
>JBAXTR010000214.1:0-4045 GCA_037130095.1 Methanomicrobiales archaeon | reverse complement strand
GTGCTTTCATGCATATCTCCAAAAAAGGAATCCGGGCACTGGGTATTGCCGAGAGCTATTCCGGGAGAGAGCTATCTGTAATTTGTGGCGTCGCGATGAGGAAAGACCTCCGCATCGATGGTGTCGGGTTTGGCACGGTAACGGTGGGAGGTACGGACGCAACGGATTCTGTATTATCACTTGTAAAAAAACTAAAGAGGAGTGATATTAATCTCCTTCTTATCGGGGGTTGTGTTATCTCCTGGTATAATATCATTGATCCGTCGATTTTGTATAAAGAACTGGATCTGCCCGTTATTTGTGTAACGTATGAGGCATCAGAAGGTCTGATAGAGGATATTGAACATCATTTTCCTGGTGATAGCGATCGCATGGGGCTGTACTTCCGTCTTGGTGAACGGTTTGCTGTGAAACTGAAAACCGGCAAGACAATTTATATCCGCTCGTGGGGGATTTCTGATGCAGATGCTGCTAAAATTTGTGATGATTTCACATTTGATGGAAAAATTCCCGAGCCTGTCAGGGTAGCAAGGCTTAGTGCCCGGGCACTCATGCGACACCAGTATAACTTGAAATAAGCGTACCTGATGGCTTTTTATTTACGTCGAACCTGATAGTATCTCCTGGGTGAAAGGTACCATCGGTGAAGTCTACCATAATTTGTTCTCCTGGTTCCCACCATGTGCCTGTACAACCTGATCCTCCCATTGTCTGTATTCCAATATGAACTGTGGAAATGAAATTATGCCCGTTTAATGTACTGATCCGGCAGTCAAGTTTTTGGCCGTTCCTGAAAAACGATGCCGTTAGACGGTCATTTTCAAGTCGTTCTGTCCCATGGTGAAAAAGAAGGACCCTGCTGTCAAAATTCATTAACCCACCTTCATTTGTGCTGTATACTTTTTTTATCTCGAGGAATGATGGTGTTTTGTACATTTCCATATTCGGTATCTGAAACATCAGATAGACTAGTAATGCAAGCAGGATAGTGATTGAAACCATTAAGATAACTGCAATTGAATGAGAAGATCCATCTTCAGTTTCTATTTTAACGAAATTCAAAGTACAAAATGTAACCGGGTATAAGGAGATTAATGTGTTGAAATGGTTCGAAGCTGGTCTTTTAACAGGAAATAAGAAAATATCAGGTGATATGAACCAGTAATTCGATAAATAGGCTTTGTTGAAACCCTAATCCGTAATGAAAATCCTCTGTTTTTTCAAGAATAGGTCAACCGAGTAAACAATGCATTTCAGTTTTAATTCTTTTACCTGACTTCTATAGAATCTGGCTTTAATTTCATCTCCAAATCTTCGTTTAATAACGGAGAAAACAGTTTCAACTTTATTACGTTGACCGTATCGTTCTCTATCAAAATTCTCCGCCATCTCATTTCTATACTGCCCATTAACATAGTCAGCATTCCAATCTCGAATCGGAATGATAGATTCAGCATGAATTTCGGTTCTAATCTGAAGATGAATTTGTTCGGAATCATATCCTCGATCGAGGACATAGCATTCTGCTTTCTTCATGGTATTTCTTAAGAGGGGGCTAGCATGTTTCGTGTCATGCTGCCGGCTTTTCGTAATTTTTGTACCGAGGATTGTTTGTTTTTCGGTGTCAACAGCAAGAGATATTTTAATAAAATCTCTCCTGGTCTTTTCTGTCCTCATTGAGTAATAATAACTGAAATATTCGGTTGGAAAACCAGTAGAATCGATCGCAATTGTTGATACCCGACCCGTATCGTGATAAGAAAAGTTGGTAGCTTGCTTCTGGACCTCTGTGAGAATTGTTGAACTTATCCTCGATGAAAATTTGCACAACGTTGTGAAATGAGGAATTCGAGTGATTCCCAAGCGCGTTTGAATTGCACCCATCCCCTCAACTAATTCTACAATTTCCCGGTATCTGACACCAAGATATTCTTTGAAAACTAGTAGCGCCAACAATTGGAGCTGATTGTAGTCTTTTCGTGAAAATTTCGAGGAGTATAACGGGATTTTTGATTCTCTGATGGCATTCATCGTTGCAGTAAGAAAACTGATATGCTTTTGATTTCCATAAAAATATGGCTCCTTGGGATTGGGTTTGTACATATCCTTCTCAAGGAGCTATTGTACCTTAGATCTATCGGTCTATTTTCTTACTTGAGCATTTCAACAAAGCCGATAAATAATATCTTTTGTAAATGTATTAAAAGACTCAATTATCGAGTGGCTTTGGAACACCTGTAATTTATAACCATTTTATAAAAAAAGGAAAATCTTGTTATTCTTCAACCTCTCCGGTCCTGACCCGGATTGACTTGGTGACGGGTGAAACAAAAATTCTCCCATCACCAATTTTCCCGGTCCGGGCAGCGTTGATAATCAGATCCAGTATCGTCTGAAGGTCTTTATCCTTCACTACTACTTCCACTTTACATTTTGGAATTAGGTCGACGGTTATTTCGCCTCCACGGTACTGGAGAACAATCCCTTTCTGGTCTCCGCGTCCCTGCACATCTGAAACGGTCAGGCCGTAAATTTTATTTTCTTCCAGCGCTTTTTTTACGAATTCAAACCTTTCAGGTTTTATTATGGCTTCGATTTTTTGCATTTTCTTCACCTCATGCATTAATCCGTTCCCCATGTTGAGATATGTCCAGCCCGACATATTCTTCATCTTCAGATACACGGAGACCCATGAATTTGTTTACTGCCCATGCCAGTGCATACGTTACTCCAAAGGCGTATATTAACGCTGCAAATGCCCCAATTGCATTTACAACGAACTGGTTGATGTTTCCTTCAAGGAGCCCGGAATACCCGTTTACCGCGGCAGCCGCAAAGATCCCTGTTGCAAGCGCCCCCCAGAGTCCGCCCATACCATGGACAGCCCATGCATCACAACTTTCATCGAGTCCTTTCCTCATGCGGAAGAGCATTGCACCGTAACACACGAGACCTGCAATAACACCGATGACGATGGACGCCATTGGTGTCACGTATCCAGATGCAGGTGTAATTGCCACGAGACCCGCGATTGCACCCGAGACCATCCCAAGGGAACTTGGTTTTCCATGGTACCAGCTTGCAAACAACCATGCCAGGGCCCCGGCGGCAGCAGCCGTGTTTGTTACAACAAACGCATTAGCCGCAAGACCATTCGCTGCAATTGCACTGCCTGCGTTGAAACCGAACCAGCCAAACCAGAGCAATGCCGCTCCGAGCAAAGTCATCGGTATGTTATGCGGTTCCATCATGTACTTTCCGTAGCCTGAACGTGCACCGATTACAAGGGCAATCGCCAGAGCCCCAAAACCAGAACTGATATGCACGACGGTACCACCGGCAAAGTCAAGTGCCCCCATCTGTTGTGCCCATCCGCCACCCCAGACCCAGTGTGCGAGTGGATCATACACCAGTGTTGTCCATAAAGCAGCGAATACAATGAACGATGAGAGTTTAACCCGCTCAGCAAGTCCTGATGTTATAATTGCCATTGTAACAGTAGCAAAGGTTAGCTGGAAAACCATGTACAATAAACCTGGAATTGCGGGACTATATGGTCCTGCTTCAGTCCCTACTCCTTCTAGGCCAAGGTTAGAAAGGTTCCCAATGAACCCCCCGGTGTCACCGCCGAATACCAGAGTATATCCAATCAATACCCACTGGATACTGACGAGTGCAAAGGCAATGAATGCCAGGGCGATCATTGAGATAAAATTTTTCTTTCGTACTAACCCTCCGTAGAAGAACCCTACTCCAGGCGTCATAAGCATTACCAATGCCGTAGCTGCGAGAAGCCAGGCCGTTGTTCCCGTATCGATTGCCATTTACTTTTCACCATCCTGTTAATTGAAATGTTGTGTGATGTATGTAATTTTAAATTTCTTCCTGGAATAATCCAGAATCCTTACAATTATGAAATCCGTAACAATTATCAGAGGGGGGCCGGAGATGTGAATTGCCTGATATTTAACGTTGTCTGGTATATCAGGTGCTTAGCGGTTTCCCCCACTGGTAGAAGGAAGTTTGTTTCCATGGTATATAATTA
>JBAXTR010000213.1:0-4055 GCA_037130095.1 Methanomicrobiales archaeon | reverse complement strand
CTGGGGAAGCCTTATGAAAATTATTATTTTTGAGGTCCGACCTGCGGAAGATGGGTTCCATCGCTGTGGTGCGAAGCCATCTTGTTTCAGGAGGGTTTTTTTTGAGAAAATGATATAACAAAAATTTTGAGGGGTGCCGCCCCAGATCCAATAATATAACCGGTGATCTATAACATCCCGGATATCAGGGGGTCAGCAGGGTGTCATCAAGGGTTCGTGATTTCTTTAAAAAAAGGTCATTCTCCCGTTACCTCCAGATTGTTGTTTTTATTCTCATTATCGGTATCGTGACCGGTATCACCGCCATTGATTATATCAATGAACAGGCCGCATTCGAACGAAATTCGAATATTGTCCAGTCCCAGACAGAAGCTGATCTGAAAGATTCCCTTTACCTTGTCGACTCAGGATTCAAGCTCTACGATAATACCCTGAACCGCCAGATGAAGGAGAATTTCAAGGTATTTCTTAACGAATACAACCGATCGGGAATGGACCCTGAAAAAATGGATCTCGAACAGGTCCAGCTGGAGATTGGCGAAAACATTGACCTTTATATAATCAACGAGTCAGGTGTTATACAATATTCAACCTATAAACCCGAAATAGGTCTGGATTTCAGGACAATACCATACTTTTTCGATTATTTAACCCGGATCAGGCTTTCAGAGGGCTTCTTTCCTGACCGGGTGGTACGTGAGTCCGCAACAGGGAAATTGAGAAAATTTGCATACATGCCTACCCCTGACCACCAGTATATCCTGGAACTGGGATTGACCGGGGAAGAACTTGTAAAGGAACGCGGCAGCCTGCAATACCGGGATGTCATTAGCAGAATTGCTCAAAACAACCCTTACATTGAAAAAATCAGGATCTTCAACTCCAAAGGGCAGCCGATAGGGAATTACACGAATATAACAGATCCCGGAGAGGCCGTTTTGATCCAGAAGATCCTCGAGAATCGTAAAGATATAAGAAATGTCAATGCTTCGACCGGGCAAACGGTCAAATATCTTTTTATCGACCTGAGGGATCCGGATTACGGGTCTGATACAAGCCTTGTTGTTGAATTAACCTATAATACCCAACTGATTCGGGAAATCTTAACCCGCCTTATTCAGACGAGGATTTTAATCGCCATCATCGCCCTCGCAATAGCGCTCGGTGCTGCGCTCCTGATTTCGGAATACCTGACCCGGCCCATAAAGGGTATTGTTGACGATGTTGACAGGATTTCACAGGGTGAACTGGATCGCAAGCTCCACTCTTCGAGTGGGATTGAGTTCCAGAGGCTTGAAAACAGCATCAACACAATGGTCTCGACACTGAAACAAACCATACGGAGACAAAAGGAGGTCGAATCAGAGCTTAGGGTTAGCGAAGAGCGTTATAGGCTGATTTCAGACCTGATATCTGATTATGCCTATGCCATGCGGGTCGAACCTTCGGGGAAGGTTGTTCCGGAATGGGCTACCGGGGCGTTCCGCAGTATTTTCGGGACGACAAGGGAAGAAATTCTTAAAGCCGGTGGATGGAGTTCTTTCATCCACCCGGAAGACCAGGACGTCATGGATGAGCACCGCAGGAAATTATTTGCAAACGAGGGCCATGTAAGTGAACTCCGGGTGATCAGCAGAAACGGCGAGGTCCATTGGATCAACCACAGGACCCAGCCCGAGTGGGATGACAAAGAGGGAAGACTGGTCCGGTTCTACGCGGCAGGCCAGGACATCACTGGTCGGAAACAAACAGAGGATGAACTATTCCGCATCCTCAAAGCGGTGGAAAGTGCCAGTGATGCAATAGGGATCTCTGATCCAAAAGGGTGTCATATCTACCAGAACCATTCGTTTACCAGCCTTTTTGGATACCCGCTCGAGGAATTACATTCAGTATTGGGGCCTGTAATATTGTATGCGGATCCGGGTTTCGGGAAAGAGGTCTTTGATACAATAATGGGTGGTGGTTCCTGGAATGGAGAGATCACGATGGTTGCAAAAAACGGCCGCCAGTTTCCTGTTGCATTGCGGGCTGATGCAATCACGGATGACAAAGGGAACATAATCGGTCTGATAGGAATTCACACGGATATAACTGCCTGGAAGCGGGTTGAAGAAGAGCTCCGGCAACTCAACGAAGAACTGGAGGTCCGTGTATCAAGCCGGACCGTTCAGCTTGAGACAATTAACAAAGAACTGGAATCGTTCAGTTATATGGTTTCACATGACCTCCGTGCACCGCTTCGTGCAATCGATGGATTTTCACGTATCGTACTCGATGAATATTCCGGAACGATGGATGCTGAAGGAAAACGGTACCTCAACTTGGTCAGGGAAAATGTGACCCAGATGAGGGCACTCATTGACAACCTGATAAATTTCTCGCATATGAGCCGGAAATCGCTTAACCTTGTAACGGTCCATCCTGCGGATATTGCTCGTGAGGCCTTTGATTACCTACGGAATGAGCAGACGGGAAGATCGGTTGATATTGTCATAGGGGATCTTCCTGCATGCCGGGTGGACCCGGACATGCTGAAACTGGTTTATATCAATCTCATCTCCAATGCACTGAAATTTACACGAAAATGCACGGATGCACGAATAGAAATTGGATCTATTAAAAAGGATGGGCATACGGTGTATTTTGTCAGGGACAACGGTGTCGGGTTTGATATGAGGTACAGTCCAAAATTGTTCGTCGTGTTCCAGCGACTTCACCCGGTTAAAGAATACGAGGGCACCGGTCTTGGTCTTGCGATTGTGCAACGGATTATTCACCGCCATGGAGGGGATGTATGGGCGGAGGCAGAAATTGACCGGGGCGCAACCTTTTTCTTCACAATAGACGGAGTTAACCTTGACGAAAAATGATACCCCTGTTCCATGGAGCAGAATGTCGTCAGATTCCAGGAAAATGACTGCCATTGGTACTATCCGGGATGCAGCGATTTGTTGCTACAGGCGGTTATATTATCCGGATATTTGTATTGCATTGATTTCCCCCTGTAAGGTAACAATATCAAAACCAGGTATGATACCATGTCAATCCCTCTGAGAATGTTGATTCTTGAAGACCGGCCCTCCGATGCAGAGCTGATGCTCCATGAACTAAAAAAATCGGGGTATGACCCGATCTTCCGGCGCGTGGAGACGAGAGAGGATTTCCTTGCATATCTCGATCCTTCACTTGAGGTAATCCTGGCAGATTATTCAATGCCCCAGTTTGATGCCCTGCTTGCGCTCAGCCTGCTCCAGGAGAAAGGTTTTGATATTCCGTTCATCGTAGTAACCGGAGCTATCGGTGATGAAATTGCAATCGAGTGCATGAAACAGGGTGCATCAGATTACCTCCTGAAAGACCGGATGGCCCGTCTTGGGATCGCAGTTTCACACGCGATCGAAGAAAAGCGGTTGCGGGAAGAAAAACGACAGACAGAGGCTTCCCTGATAACGTCTGAAGAAAAATTCAGGACGCTTTTTAACAATGCAAGTGACGGGATTATTATTCACGACCTCGAGGCCAGGATCCTCGAAGTAAACCGGGTAACCTGTGAACGGCTCGGGTATTCACGTGACGAACTACTGCTGATGTCACTGATGGATATCGAATCACCGGATTATGCCGCAATGGTGAAAGGAAAAATTCAGGAACTTCTTATCGAGAAACATATTTTTTTCGAGGGGGCCCATATCCGCAGGGATGGATCGATAATCCCCATCGAGTTGTCAAGCCGCCTTATCCAGTATGAAGGACAACCGGCGGTCCTCTCTATCACCCGCGATATAACCATCAGAAAACGGGCAGAAGAGGCATTAAAGCGGCTGAATGAAGAGCTTGAAGCCCGTGTTGATGACCGCACGAGGAACCTCCAGGAGGAGATTACCGAGCGGAAAAAAACAGAGAAGGCACTCGACGAGAGCCGAAGGATGCTCGCTACTCTACTCTCTAATCTTCCTGGTATGGCATACCGGTGTCAGAACAGGCCTGGATGGCCGATGGAATTTGTAAGCGATGGCTGTTATTTATTGACGGGATATGACCCGGAGGAATTG